>DATKXZ010000001.1:0-22506 GCA_035528755.1 Desulfobacteria bacterium
GAAGCCTATAATCCCATAACCTGGGATCCGTCATGGCTGTACCGTGTCGATTATTACTCGCCAATGGTCGGTGCTGCTGATTTCATAGTCGGTGTGACAGAGCCACCACCCGCGCCACATGAGGAAGTTTTATGGTATTTAGGCTCTTTCACCGCCGCGCCGCTTACAATAACGCTGGATAAGACGATTGTAACTACAGGCGAACCGTTTAACGCAACAGTAACGTATTACAATGACACGACGAGCGGCTGGGAACCGCTCGATAATGCCACCGTTCACGTTGGAACGGTAAATTATATGACCGGCAGTGATGGAAACGCAGCACTATCGTTATCACGTGCGGGGAGCTATACGGTGTACGCCGAGAAAGAAGGATTTGTGAGGTCACTAAAGAGGAATGTGAACGTTTCCCTTCCATGCATCACTGTCCGTATTGAAGGCAAGAACGAAACGGTCTGGTATGGAGAAGTAATCGTCGGCACCTCCACGATCGTTGATACTGCCAATGTCTCACACTACTCTGATAAACCAACCGCATTGGGAGCTCTTGATGCGGCATCGAAGCTCGGCAACTTCTCGTATAAAGTTGTGGATATGGGGTGGGGCCTCATGGTGACCTCGATAGGTGGAGAGGTCTATAATCCCGTAACATGGGATCCGTCATGGCTGTACCGTGTCGATTATTACTCGCCAATGGTCGGTGCTGCTGATTTCATAATAAACGTAAAAGAACCCCCCTCCCCACCGCATGAGGAAGTTTTATGGTATTTAGGCTCATTCACGGCCGCGCCGCTTACAATAACGCTGGATAAGACGATTGTAACTGCAGGCGAACCGTTTAACGCAACAGTAACGTATTACAATGACACGACGAGCGGCTGGGAACCGCTCGATAATGCCACGGTTTACGTTGGAGCGTTAAATTATACAACCGGCAGTGATGGAAATGCAACACTATCGTTATCAAGTGCGGGAAGCTATACGGTGTACGCAGAGAAAGAAGGATTTGTGAGGTCACTGAAGAGGAATGTGTGCGTTTCCCTTCCCTGCATCACTGTCCGTATTGAAGGCAAGAACGAAACGGTCTGGTACGGAGACGTAACCGTCAGCAACTCCACAATCGTGGACACTGCCAATGTCTCACACTACTTTGATAAACCAACCGCATTGGGAGCTCTTGATGCGGCATCGAAGCTCGGCAACTTCTCGTACGAAGTTGAGGATATGGGGTGGGGCCTCTTGGTGACCTCGATAGGTGGAGAGGGCTATAATCCCGTAACCTGGGATCCGTCATGGCTGTACCGTGTCGATTATTACTCGCCAATGGTCGGTGCTGCTGATTTCATAATAAACGTAAAAGAACCCCCCTCCCCACCGCATGAGGAAGTTTTATGGTATTTAGGCTCATTCACGGCCGCACCGCTTACAATAACGCTTGATAAGACGAGCGTAACTGCAGGCGAACCGTTTAATGCCACCGTAACGTATTACAATGATACAACGAGCGGCTGGAAACCGCGCGATAATGCGACGGTTCACGTTGGCCCCCTTAATTTCACTACCTCTAACAACGGAAATACCACAATTTCGGTATCAAGTGTGGGAACCTATCTGGTTTATGCAGAAAAGGAAGGCTGTGTCCGCTCAGAAACGAAGTCGATTACAGTAACCCCGGAAGGAGGTGGCGGTGATGGTGGCGATGGCATATCCTGGTGGTTAGACGTTAGCGTTAGCTTACCCGAAGGACTGTTCAATAAAACAGCATTTAATACCAACAAAATCTTCACCATAGAGTATCAGACTGCCTTAGGTGCACTTCAGACAGCATCGGAAATCAAAGGCTTTGAGTATAAACTAGAGGAATGGGATTTTGGACCCTTTGTCTATTCTATCGGGGATAAGCAGAAATACGACGAAGGTGCAACGTCTGGCTGGATGTACCGGGTAAACGGTGAGGACCCCCCCAATGTGGGTGCGCACGACTATTCCGTCGATGTCGGTGATGAACTAATCTGGTACTTCTCAAAGAACATGGACACCACCCCGTCTACAGCGTCAAGGGCATTGCGGATAAAAATTGTACAGCCTAGCGAAGGCTCTGGTGGTAAGGAGAGCATAAGCTCACCAACGCCAGCCCCCGCACTAACTCAAGTAATAGAAGAGACCCAAAAGATCGCCCTCATCGAAGCAGGGTCGAATGCTTCAGTTACGTTTGACAGGACGAATGTCACACGGATCATTATAACCGCTAACAATACCATTCGAAATGCCGAGGTTATGATTCAACCACTCGGAGACGCAGTATTTGCATTAAACGTCTCTGGAGTGCCGTATTGCTACTTTAACGTAACCACCACCAATCTAACGGATAATGACATGGCAAATGCAACCATCGAGTTCAAAGTAAACAGGACCTGGATAAACGCGAGTAACGTAGATGAAGCAACAATCACCTTGAGTAGATACCACGATAATCACTGGGATGCCTTGCCGCCAACCGTTAAAATAGGGGAAGATAACACGTTGCTGCATTTCAGAGCAGTAACACCGGGCTTTTCAGTATTCGTAATTACCGGTGAGCGAAAAACACTCCCCGCGTTGGTTTCAAGCCCCTCTCCTACAGTCACACTTCCTGCGCCTGAGGCAACGACGGAAAAAACATCCGCAGCTGCGATGACACAAATGCCAGCATCAGCATCAATGCCACAGATAATGATTCCAAGGCAAAAAGAGATTGTAGTAGCCATAGTGAGCATCACGGTACTGCTAATTGTGCTCGTCGCGTATTATGCACGGAGGAGGGGAAGCGAATGAGATCGAGTAAGAAGATGAGGAGGAGAGTAAACTGTTTTACTCTGCTTCTGTGTTTACTGTTGAGTTTTAGCTTGTCCTTTTCGACAGCTTTAGCCACTCAAGACCTGCAGCAGTACCCGTTGTCTCAAAATGACGCCAGAATACAACAGGCGTTGGACTATCTACGTACGTTGCAAAACAACGACGGGGGATTCAGCAACCCGGGTGAGGAAAGTTCGCTGAGTAATACCCAATGGGTCATCATGGCACTCGTCGCTGCGGGCGAAGATCCCCACGAATGGATGAAGAACGGACTATCCCCGATAGACTACGTGAGCACGAATGCAAAGGATCTCACAGGTTCCACGGATTACGAACGGATGATTCTCGCGTTGGTTGCCGCAGGAGAGGATCCGAGAGCTTTTGCAGGGCGTGATTTTGTGATGGAACTCAAGAAGACCTATCTGGAGGAAAATGGCCAGTTCAGCGATTTTACCTATACTACCATCTGGGGTATTCTAGCGCTCTCATCAGCAGAAGAAGACGTGTCCAAATCGGCAGAGTGGTTAAAGAGGCAGCAGAACGCTGATGGTGGATTTGCATGGGTGCCAGGAGAAAAGAGCGATTTTGATGATACCGCAGCCGTAATAGAAGCGTTAATTGCCGCTGGTGAACGACCGGGTTCAACCGCTATAAGAGATGCCCTTGAATATCTGCATGCTGGTCAGAATACCGACGGCGGCTTCAGATATTTTGGCAGTTCCCCTTCTAACGCTGCTTCTGATGCCTGGGTTATCCAAGCCCTTGTAGCGTGCGGGCAAGACCCACGGGGTGATGCCTGGACGGTAAACGGAACTAATCCGGTAGACCATCTCCTAAGCCTTCAGCAGTCAGATGGCTCCTTCTATTACACTTCGTACATAAAATCAAATCCCGGCTATATGACGGTCTGTACACTCATGGCGTTGCTCGGGCAGCCGCATCCAATAAAACCCCTGCCGCAAGTGCAAACACCAGAGCCAACGGAAACAGCACCGTCCACTGCTACAACACCGGTAACAAGCACAAGCGTTCCCACTCTTACTCCTACCCCTACAATGCCCTCGCAACAACCAGCAGCACCTACAGCAACGATGTCATCCGCATTAACTCCGGAACCGCCTTCCGAATTCACTGATGCCGCCACGGTCGCGGGCTTTGAATTTCTATTCTGCTGTAGCGGACTCCTCCTCGTAGCATTTATCGTTTTACTGCGGCGCAACGCTTAGCATAGAGACCACGATGAAAACGAAAAAGATCATACTAATACTGGCGTTATTGCTCCTGCTGACGATCCCCCTCTATCTGCTCTTTTGTGGTCACCTGCCGGTCGATACCAGCCAGTCATCACAAAGCGTAGCAGCGGTATCACCGCCACGTGAGGTTACAAACGTTTGCGTTGCCACAAAAATAAGTGCTACGTTCTCATATGCCGTCAATCGACCCGCTATAGAAGCGGCATTTGCCATCGAGCCGTCTGTGCCCGGTAGGTTCTATTGGAGTGGTAACACAATGACGTTCGTGCCCAGCACATCCCTGGAGTATAGCACCACCTACACGATAATGATAAACGACGATGCCTGGCGATTCAAAACCGCAGGAGAAGGATTTCCTGTGACCATCATTGATGATCTCGGCTATACGATTGCACTAACAGAGAAGCCTGAGCGAATCATTTCGTTAGCACCCTCCAATACCGAGATCCTATTTGCTCTGGGGTTAGAAGACGACGTTATCGGCGTGACCGAGTATTGTAATTATCCGTCAGAAACCGAGGATAAGGAGAAGATCGGCAGTTACACCACGCCTAATATCGAGAAGATCGTCAACCTCAACCCGGACCTTGTCTTAGCGGCCTATGGTAATCCGACAGGAACTGTTGAAGCGTTAAAAAGGTTTAATATTACCGTTGTGGGCTTAAACGCGAGGAATTTAGATGAGATTCTTTATGATCTGAGACTGGTGGGGGAACTGACCGGAACATCGGCAAATGCCTCGGTCTTAGTCGCGGATATGGTGCAACGGATCAAAGTAACTGATGAGCGGATGAGCACGTTGAAGGATGAAGAAAGGCCTACGGTCCTCCATATAATCTGGCATGACCCAATCTGGGTGGCGGGCAAGGGAACATTTGAGGATGAGCTGATAAAACGTAGTGGCGGTGTGAATATCGCCCCGGTTGAAGGATACAGGGCTCTCTCTTTGGAGAAGCTGATAGAACTGAATCCAGACGTTATCATTACGCCGTCAGGGAGTGGCATGGGCTGTACGCTGACAAACTTTTGCTACGAGTATATAATGGATGAGCCACGATTATGTGGTATTGAAGCGATTAGAACGAAGCGGGTCTACGTGATAAATGCGGATATCGTTTGCCGTGCAGGTCCACGGATCGTGGACGCGTTAGAAGAGATGGCTGAGATGTTGCATCCCGCTCTTTTTGAACGGCAAGTGCTCTTATAAGGTGTGTATCCGCGAAACGAAACAAGCCTTTATTTACGTGGAGTTGAGATGAGAGAGTGTGAAAAAAGAAGAAAGGAGCGGAAAAAAGAAAGTGTTTTCTTCATGGAGTGGTGGAAAGGATTGCACGCTTGCCTGCTATAGGGCACTAAATGAAGGCCTTGAGGTATCGTTTCTCCTGAATATGTTAGCTGAGGATGGGCAACGAGAAAGAGCGCACGGAACGCGCCCGTTTCTGTTACGATTGCAGGCAGAGGCCGTAGGAATACCAATAGTTCAGGTCAACGCCTCCTGGGAAGGCTATGAGGGCAAATTCAAAGATGCTGTTGGAGATTTAAAGGTAAACGGAGTGGAAGGCGGTATTTTTGGCGATATTGACCTTGTAGAACACCGCGTATGGGTAGAGCGGATTTGCAGCGACCTCAAAATAGACCCGATTCTCCCACTTTGGGGCTCCGCTGCCGAAGATCTTCTGCTCGAGTTCATAAATGCGGGATTTGAAGCGCTCGTCGTGGCAACGAGGGTGAATGAGGAGTGGCTCGGGCGTACAATTGATCGCTCATTTATCAATGAGCTAAAGGAGCTTGATTTCCATTTATCCGGCGAGTCGGGCGAATATCATACGTTCGTCGTTGACGGCCCGATCTTCAAGCGGAGGATAAAGGTGCGCGAGGCAGAGCGGGTGCATATCGGGGAGAACTGGTTCCTCGATATAACGAAGGGTGAATTAGAATGAAGCGATGGACAATTGTTGCGATAATTGCTGCGATAATCGTGGTGTTTATTATACTAGCATGGTCGTTGGTACAGCTGCAAATACCGGAGCGAACTTTAGAACCAGAAAAATACGGCTTCACCGTAATTGATGATTGGGGGAGGCCGGTAACACTGGAGAAGAAACCAGAAAGAATAGTTTCGTTAGCTCCGGTTAACACTGAAATACTCTTCGCACTTGGTTTGGGAGAGAACGTGGTAGGAGTGACGGAGTTTTGCACTTATCCACCAGAAGCGGTGATAAAAGAGAAAGTGGGCGGAATGACAACGGTAAGCGTGGAAAAGGTGATTGCGTTAAATCCTGACCTCGTTTTAGCTTTAAATCTAAATGGGGAGGAAACCGTGGATATGCTTGATGACTATTTTCCGGTGTTTGTAATCGATCCGCAGAAGGCAGAGAGGATAGAAGACATTTTCACACGGATAGAGTTGGTGGGTAAGATAACCGAGGAAGAAGAAAGAGCAACGGCGTTGGTAGCTGCGATGCGAAAACGGGTAGAGGGAATAACGAACAAAACGGCGGGGGAAGAGGAAGTGAACGTAGCTTATATCGTTTGGCACGACCCGATTTGGGTAACGGGCGGTGGAAATCCCCAGAACGATCTGCTTGAGAAAGCGGGCGGTGAAAATATCTTCGCTGATATAGAAGATTGGGGTACGGTGAGCATAGAGACGTTGATAGAAAGAAACCCGGATGTCATCATTGTCGCGGGAGGCCATGGCGCAGCAGAGATGAAACCGTATGATTTCATAATGACGGATGCACGGTTGGCGGTACTCAATGCGCGAAAAGAGGGCAGGGTCTGCTCAATAGACGCGGACATTATAGCACGACCAGGTCCGAGAATAGTAGAAGCACTGGAGGAGACAGCTCACTGCTTGCATCCTGATTTGTTTTAGGAGGAAACGAAACATCAGTCGGTCAGTCAGTCAACCTGAGAAAACCCATCGTGCTTTTATCCGCAAAAATTAGAGGAGTTAGATGTGATTTGATTGAAGATGAAATCAGCACCATATTTCGATAAGATCGTCCAATGGAAGCTGGTCATGATCTATTTAATTGCGCTTCTAGGCGTGACCATCGTGCTGACAACGGCCATAGGCCCCGTTTACGTGCCGCCGATGGAGATTGTCGCGTTGTTAGGCAGTAAACTTGGGCTCTGCGAGGTGTCCTCGGCCCCGCATGAAGTGATTATTTTTCAGATACGACTGCCGCGGATATTCCTTGGGCTACTGGTAGGGCTCTCGCTGGCAACCGCAGGTACGGCGCTGCAAGGCCTCTTCAAAAATCCGATGGCCGACCCATACATAATAGGGATCGCATCTGGAGCTGCAGTTGGCGCCGCGCTCTCGATAATGGTGCTCCCTCCGATTCTATCCGTCTACACAACGCCGGTAATGGCATTTTTAGGTGCTCTGTGCACCATTTTTTTGGTTTACAACATTGCGAAAGTCGGCGGCCGGATACCGGTAGACACGTTATTGCTCACGGGGATAGCGGTTTCGTTATTTTTAGGCGCTGTTCTGTCATTCATGATGTCGGTGGCGGGTGAGTCGTTGCATAACATCTTCTTCTGGATAATGGGTGGATTCTGGCTCGCGAACTGGACACAGGTGAAGATAATCGTCTTGCCGGTATTCGTCAGCTTCGGCTTGATTTACCTTTTCGCAAAGGACCTCAATGCGATGCTGCTGGGCGAAGAATCCGCGCAGACACTAGGAATAAACGTAGAGCATGCGAAACGGATCCTCCTGGTGCTCTCAGCGTTCATTACCGCTGCCGCAGTCACCTTTACCGGAACCATCGGATTCGTCGGCTTGATCATCCCGCACATTACGAGAATCCTCGTCGGGCCGGATCATCGAATTCTTATTCCGGCGTCCGCACTGATGGGCGGGATCTTTCTCGTCTGGACGGACGCACTGGCCCGGCTCTTGGGCGAGATGCCCGTGGGGATACTAACCGCTTTCTTCGGTGCGCCGTTCTTTATTTACCTACTGAAGAAGCGTAAAAGCGGGTATTACGCAGCGTAAAGGCGAGGTTAGCACTGGAGGAGTGAGAATAATATCGCGCGGCTTTTAAAGGTAGTACTCTTGACCACGCCTTATAGCGAATGATTTGCGCTTTTGGTAGATTGACGATTGGCTGATTCCATCTGGATGTATTTCCAGTGGAAGGTGAACCAAAAGGCTTATATATCACTTTTTACCTTGTCTGATAATGGGGGGATGTAGATGAAAAAAGGCGTAAAGGTGTGGGGGTTGATTGTGGTTTTGAAAGCGTGTAGCCAGATCGACCGTTGTAAATGAGATGTCAACAAAACAGAAATCAATGCATAAGTGGACGAAAAGAGGTGCTATTGTTGGTGGACTTGTCGGAGTGTTAGGTACGCTTGTAACATATGTGACTGGAGATATTAGTTTCATCTCAATTCCCGTAGTGCTTTTGTTCTCTCTATTTGGTATGGGATTGCTATTCTTATCCCCATATTTCGAGTTTTTCAGTTTAGTGATAATGTATGGATTGATCGGTGCAATAATTAGTTATTTAATGAGTGGTGGGAAGTGATGACAAGAGTTTTAGTGTGTTGCCTAGTCTTATTGGTTTTATTTGGGATGACATTTTCAGTAGAAGCTGAAGATGCTGGAAGTGTTACCTTGGATTTTACCCAGTTTAGTGACCAAATGAAGATGGTAAATCAATCAGAAAGACCTTCGTATGGTATTGAGGCTACGACAACAGTAAAATCATCTGAGTTTACATCTATGAATATAAAAGTCGTTAGACTCGAAGACGGTGTTGAATTGATTTGCTGGGAATCAAATATAACAACATTAGAAAATATCACGATAGATTTAGTCCCTGGAACTTACAAAGTTTACACGCAATTGGAAGGAGACAATACAGTTTTAGAATATAACAATGACAGTGACGGTTATGTAATCACCCCACAAAGTCATGTTGTTATACCGATGGCGTACCCTCCTTATACAGAAGGCTATATATTGGACGTCCCTTGGCGGATCGAAAATTCGGAGATGAGTATTCCAATTTTGGCAGTGGATACCGGGGTTGACTGGGCAGATATATATAACATCAATGTTTACGACTACAATAACGGTGATAGTCTGGTGGCATCAACAAATTGGGAATCTCTACAACCAATAGACAGTAGCAACACGCCTTTTTTCTATCTATTTCAGATTGATAAGAATTTATTTGTGCAAGTTGACGGTACGGTATCAATAAGAATTAAATTTGAGCTACATTTGAGCCCTGATAATTGGGAAGGGCCAATAAATGTACAAATATCCCAATATGATATTCCTAAGATAACAGATTGGTACTACGGAGATACGCATCAGCACACTAATTATACGTATAATGCCGTGGAATTCGGAGCCCCAATTTATGCAACACGGGCTGCTAATAATGCAATGGGTTTAGATTGGATGATTGTTACGGATCATTCATTTGATTTGAATCCCGATAAGTGGAACGTTTCGTCTGCTGACTGTGATGCTCATTCTGACAACCTTTTTAGAGTAATCCCGGGGGAGGAAGTATCTTGTTACTTACCAGGAACTACTCAATACAATCACCTTCTAGTTTACGATTGCAATTTTATTCCCGGTGGAGAATGGGAAGATGGAACTAGTTCAGATTATACACCTGCAGAAGCGATTGCTATTGCGAATAGTCAAGGGGGAATTACCTATCCCGCACATCCATTTCATGGCGATGCATTTCGTGATCCATGGCAGAATTATTCCTTAAATTTTAATGGTCTCCAGATCTGGAACTATGGATCGTGGCACAAAGATTATCCTGATAATTTACATAATTTACCAGATGGTCTGGCAAAGTGGAGTGAACGCCTATTGGACGGCAGGCACGTTTATGTAGAAGGCGGTACGGACGCCCATGGTGACTTCAATACATGTGCAGGAAAGGTTAAAACTTACGTTCATGTACCGGGATATTCTCAGAATAGTTTACCACCGCGAAGCGGAATCCTCAACGCCCTCCGTAACGGTCATTCAGTAATGACTGATGGCCCTTTAGTTGTTTTCAATATTACCCAACGAGCACGGCGAAACGGCAATTATTGGCGATGATATCGAAGGAAACGACCTTACATTGAACATACAGTGGGTATCAACCTCTGAATTCGGAAATGTAAATCATATCTATGTCCACCGAGGCATTATTGGTGAAAACGAAGAAGAGATAAGCGAGTATCATCTCACTCCAAATAACCTTTCTGGAACACAAGTATACTCGGATTTAGCCACTAAGATTCCAGAAGCGAAGACTGCGTGTATTAGGTTAAATGCTACAACTGATGAGGGTTACCGGGTGTATACGAATCCAATCTGGATTAATGTTATATCAGGTGAGATAAATATAACATCTCCGACTCAATCCGCACCCGCATTTGCCGGCTCGTATAACGATACAAATCATATAACCGTTAACGTCAAAGTAAAAACGACTGACGGGACACCCGTCCCCGGCTGTTCAAAAGATGATTTCAACGTTGAGATTGGAGGGAAATCAGCAGGGTTTACGCTTGCTGAAGGTATGCCGGGCCAGTATATATTGGACGTGTCACCACCAGCACAGCCGTCTGAAGGGCTTTACAACCTCACCGTTACTCTCTTCGGTACACTCTCCGATAACGAATCAAATGCAGTCCGTTACGGTGGTTTCGGTAGGAATATCGATGCCGTATTAATAATTGATCGTTCTGGAAGCATGGACTACAGTCATGATTACCCCCCCTATTCTAACAGAATGGAAGCAGCTAAGGCCGCAGCTAACGACTTCTTGGACCTGATGATTCTGGGAGATCGTGCTTCTTTGGTCTCATTTGCATCGAGCGCACGACTGGATGTAGGCTTCTCGGAGGGTTTTGATTATGCGATGGAGGATGTTAGCTATCAATGGGAGTCTGATTATGGTACCGGTCTAAGCCAGGGAGATGATGATTCTGATTTAGTGGGCATCGGATTTAACTTTAATTTCTATGGTACCGATTATACAACGATAAATGTCAAATCGAATGGTTGGATGAGCTTCACAACCACTTCAACCACATATAGCAACCCATCATTTCCAACGACCAGTTATAGCAATGTCATCGCACCATTATGGGATGATTTGAATCCCACTGCTAACGGTGACGTTTATTATAACACATTGGGAACTGCTCCAAATAGGAGATTCGTGGTCACTTGGTACGAAGTCCCGCACTACAACAATGTAGGCTCTAATACTTTTCAAGCAATTCTTTATGAATCATCTAGAGAGATTCAGTTCAACTATAATTCACTCACTGTCACCTCGATTGATAGCCAGACCGTTGGATTAAATAAAGGCGATGGTACCCGTTTCAATAGCTACGCAATCACGCCACCTGCCAACGGTACTTCCATCCGATTTTATCCTTATGAAGCTTCGAGCACCCGTGATCAAGTGCGAAATGCAATAGATCTGCTATACGGCAGTGGCACCACCGCTATCGGTGAAGGACTATATACCGGTATTGAAGAACTGGATGATCATGGGGATACTGGCCATGGTTGGGGAATGATACTGCTTACGGATGGTGCATGGAATACCGGCAGAGATCCAAGACAGGCCGCTTCATATGCATCGAGTAAAGGTATCCCAATATATACGATAGGAATAGGAGACAAAATATCAAGCGAATTTGATGAGAACCTGCTGATCGATATCGCAGGAACAACAAATGGCGAATATCAGTATGCGAAAGAAGCGCTTAATCTTCAAACGATCTACTCCGCACTGAGCGGAACGATAAGGGGAGAGATGCAGATTATGAGTGAAACTGGAAGTGTAAATCAAAGCGAAACAGTTGTGCATGATCTCTTGGTAGATAACTCAATAAGCGAGCTGACTATTACTGTGAACTGGGCGGGGAGCGATGTAGATACATTTTTGTACTATCCAAATGGTACACTTGCTAATTCAACGATTAATCCTAATATCGAGTATTCTGGGAACACAACGAAACCTGAATGGTACAGGATTGAAAATCCCCAAGTTGGTGCGTGGAGTGTTGGAATATACGGAAAAAATGTCCCGTCAGTTGGAGAAGGTTACTCACTTACAGCAACTGCTCAAACAGTACTAACACTGCATGCAAATACAGACAAAACGCAAGTGGACGTAGGTGAACCAGTCAAAATCGTGGCAAGCATTATGAGCGGTTCAGATCCGATAACAGGAGCAAATGTAATTGCAAATATCACCAAACCGGATGGAATGGCTGATACACTCATTCTTCAAGACAAGAACAATGGAATTTATGAAGCCTACTACTATAGCACTGCAGAGGAGGGCGGATACAGCGTAAGGGTTAGCGCCCTGAGAACCGGAGAATTTGCCAGAGAAACGGTCACACAATTTAGAGTACAGGAGATTATCTCCTCGATCGGTGTATCGCCAAGCAACTGGACGTCATCTCTTCTACCGGGAAATCAAGCAAATAGGATTTTTAACTTATCCGTAAATTCAAGCGTGCAAAGCTCAATAACGAATGAATTCCAATCGTTACTCCAAGAAACAATTGGAAAAGAGAAAACTTGGGCCGTATTATCACGAAGCAATGATTCTCATGATGTGGTGGCGATTATTCAAGGCACAATATTGACCGATCGCTTCGGAAATACAATCTCGACAGATGCCTGGAGTTTTAGCCAAAATCTACTCACGATTTCTCCTGGTAGTTCAGAGACATTTGAAGCCTATTTGAACATTCCTGCAGATGCAGAGGAAGGTATTTATGATGGATCTATAGTTATAGCTACGAATGCTGGAAATGCAAAGGTTGATGTAAGCGTAAACATACTAAGACTAGCGATATTTGACACGGAAACACCAGAAAATCCATATCCAAGCATTGCTGGCACGCACAACGGAACAACCACGCCTTCATACAACCTCAATGTGAGCAAACTTTACACCTATCCGTGCGTGGGAACAGGCGGGCATACTGAATACGCTGCGATCTCCTATTTAAATGGATCTTTATTAGCTGAAGCTTATTGGAATGGTTATACTGGAGATTGGCACAACATTACGTTCAATAATTCATTCACGCTCTACGCAAACGAAACGTATAACTATACGATACGCACGGCTTCCTATACGCAGATCCATCATAATAGAACCCTATTCACCGAAAACGGTTGGATAAACTGCACTGAGTTCACGGATGCTAACGGTGTCATTCATTACGATTGGATCCCGGCGATAAGGTTGGAATAAGTTCTTTGATTAAACTTTCTTCCTAAGAAAGTTTGATGGATCAACGGCACTGAGTTCAAGGATGTCAACGGTCGCACGTACACCGATTGGATCCCTGCGATCAGGCTTTGGTCTGACTGAACAGGTTCTTTAATCAACGTTTCTTACCAAGAAAAGTTGTTTTCAAACGTTAGAACACGGACGGAATAAATAGACGCTTCATTCAAAACTCTTTTCAGACTGCGACTGTTTGTTGTTACTAGTGATAGCAAAATGCGCCTCTACGCTTACGACGTCGGACAGTGCGACCCGAAGAAATGCACGGCACGGAAATTAACGCGATTGGGCTTGATCACCTCGGTCAACGTACTGCGGAAAATACCGTACAAAACGATCGTGCTGGTTCCGATAGCGGAAAAGGCGCTCTCGCCGGCAGATCGAGCATTCACGAACAGCATAACCGTTTTTGATTGCTCCTGGAAGCAGATAGCGCCTTTTGAGGATTTATTACGGCGCATGAAGCGTAAGAAGCGAGCCTTGCCGTATCTGATAGCGGCGAATCCCGTTAACTACGGTAAACCGTTCATTCTGAGTTCTGCAGAAGCTTTCGCCGCTGCGTTAATCATCCTCGGCGAGCACGAGCAGGCACACTCTATACTCGACAAATTCAACTGGGGCGACGCATTTCTGCGATTGAACGAGGAGCTGCTGCTCGCGTACTCTACGGCAACGGACAGTACAGAAGTGGTAGCAATGCAGAAAGGGTTCATGGAAGAGAGAAAGCGAAAATCCTAAGACTTTTGTCTTAATAGGTTAGTTTAAGGTATATCCATAATCGGAAAGATAGATAGATAAATGGCTTCCTGTGACAGAGACGGAGCGCGCTTCGGCAGAAAATATCGTGTCGTACCATTGAGCAAAGCGGACGCGAAGGACATCTCAGCTCTTTACAAGGCGGTATGGCTGAAAGCGTGCGATTATCCGGAGGAATGGCGCGAGAAACGTGCGATGAGCGAGGATGTGATAACAGACGAGATGGATGCCAGCTATTTATTCTTCGGCGTGCATGAAACGGGTACATTGGTCGGAGTTTACAAAATATCACTAACCGAACGCGGGTGTTACGGCGAGCAGCAGGCCGTTCTACGGGAATATCAAAATCGGGGCGTGGCATACGCGATGTACGAGCAGTTCCTGGAGTTCGCAAAAACGAATAAGTGCAGGGTGAACTACGTGAATATCCTGATCGGTAACGAGCCCTGTGAGCGCGCAATGAAGAAGTATAACTTTTACAAGACGGGCGAGCCCTGGGAACAGAGTAAAGAGATGTGGGTTCAGACGTACGAGCGAATGGTTGAGGAAAATTGCTGACGGGAGCACGAAGAAGTAATACTAACAGTAAGAGTAATAGTAAAGAAAAATTATGTCTGAGAATCGGTTAGCAAAAGTATGTGTGCTCTTCGCGTTATTACTGCTCTTGAACGGTACTATTATTGTGAGTGCACGCACACCGAATCAACATGAGCATTTTAGTATCATTATTGTATCGGATACTCAGCATTATTCCGAAGACTACCCGTGGATTTTTACGAATCAGACCAAATGGATCGTTGAGAATAAAGACGAGCTGAACATAACGTTTGTAATACACGCGGGCGACATAGTTGACGATGCAAATGTTGATACGCAGTGGAGTAACGCTAATAAGAGCATGAGTGTTTTGGATGGCAAAGTCCCTTACGGGATAGTACCGGGCAACCACGATCAGAACATTACTGAATACGAGAACTATTTCCCGGCAAAACGGTATGAGAACTACACGTATTGGGGTGGAAGTTACGATCACAATACGTGTAATTATCAATTGTTTTCCGGTCTCGGAATGGACTTTATCGTGGTGAACCTTGGCTGGAAGCCGGATAGTGACGATATAGCATGGGCAAATAGCGTTTTAAGCAAGTATTCCGAAAGGAAAGCGATAGTAGTTACGCATGGTTATATGGACAAACGTGCGGTCAGATCGCTCTATTCTTTTGACACCGCATATATTTGGGACAAACTCATAGCTCCTAATAGCAATGTATTCCTGGTTTTGTGTGCGCATGCACATAGTGAAGCGAGAAGGGCAGATATGATAGATGGAAGAGTTGTTCATCAGTTACTTGCTGATTATCAAGATCGCCCCAACGGCGGAAACGGCTGGCTACGGATAATAGAATTCCGTGAGAACGAGACAAAAGCCTCTACTGTAAACATGACCGTTAAGACGTATTCGCCATTTCTTGGACGGTATGAGCGAGACGACGATTCGCAGTTTGAATTATACGAAAAGCCCTTGTATCCCGGCTTGCCGGATCTTTTGTTATCGAAAATCGAAAGAGCCTTAGGGAGACTAAGGAGTATTATTATAAGAAAAACATGACCACGAGAAAAACCAAAAAGCCCGTAGCCACATGGGTAGACGACGATTTCTTCGCAGAAGAGCAAAGAGCGATAAGAGCCGTAACGGTCATAGTACGAACCGCAGGCTGTCAGTGGCGGCACTGCACAATGTGCAGCTTCTGGCAGGAATCCGCAGACGTTACGCAGGCGGATATTCTGGCTCAACTGGAGCACTCGCTAAGAACCAGCCCGAACGAAGAGTTCATTCTTAAGATCTTCACCTCCGGCAGCTTCCTTGACGAACGCGAAATAGCGCGTGAAACGCGGCAGGAAATAGCAGCGATGGTGCGAGATCGCGGTGAGATAAAGAAGCTCATCATAGAGACGAGGCCGGATTTTGTAAGCGCTGCGAAGCTCGCGGATTTTGAAGGTGTCGAAAATCTTGAACTTGCTATCGGATTAGAAACCGCAGACGATTTCATACGGTCGAACTACATCAAAAAGGGCTTCTCGTTTGACGATTACAAGAAAGCGGCGGCGATCGTGCGGGACTGCGGTGCAACGGTGAAAACGTATCTTCTGCTCAAACCGCCGTTTGTATCAGAGAAGAAGGCTTTGGAAGACGCGATCAAATCTGCCGAATTCGCCTCTGAGTTTTCGTCCACCATCTCGCTGAACCTCTGCAATATACAAAAGTACACGCCGTTAGAGAAATTATGGATGCGCGGGTATTACAGACCGCCGTGGCTCTGGAGCGCGGTTGAGGCGATAAAAGCGATAAAGAGCCGCAATGTCGTGGTACTGTCCGATCCCGTAGGCGCAGGGCATAAACGAGGCCCGCATAATTGCGGTACGTGTGACCGTGAGATAACCGAAGCGATCAGGCACTTCAACGTAACCCAAGACCTGCGCGTGCTGGAGCGCCTCGACGAGATCGAGTGCGACTGCAAGAACGTCTGGCGCGATTTGATACAATACGACGCCTTCTTCTTCAACGCGAACCCGGTCCTGGAAGGAAAAAGGTTATCAAAAGAAAAGGCTAAAATGTAGGTGGTGAACGTCTGTGGAGTCACTCGATAAGGTAAAAGGGATGGTGGACTACAAGAAATACCTGAAAACGCTCGCTCTAGCTGTTGCAATCGCATTCCTCACCATTTTCATCGCGTTTGGCTTGATGTTCTTTACACTGGAGGGCAATACGGTCCCCGAATGGTTCATACTGCTGGTCTTTGCCACCTTCTTCATTATCTTCACCGTGTTTTACGAATCGAAGAGTAAAAGCACGAGCAAGGGTAAGAGCAAGGACAAAAAGAAAGGCGCGGAAAAGGAGAGCTTGAAACCGCTTATCAAAGGCTTATTCCTCGGCATCTGCGCAACCTTCGCGTTCGTTATGGTTATCGGCGGTGTGAAACTCATGATAGAGCATGTATTTGATTTGATCGGCGGAGCAGGATCGTTCTTCTCCGCGTTAGCGATTTGTATGGTCGTAAGCACGGTCTTCCTCAGCCTGTTGCGACCGTGACATGACATGACCTGACATGACGCACGTGAGTAACACTTAAAGGGTGATGTTCAGAACACGCTCTATTTTCACCCGCACCTCGTCGGTGGGCAGTATCTCCTCGTGCTCTATCTTCCGCAGCAACGATTGTTTCTCGTTTATCTTCTGTGCGAGCTCTGCCTGCTTCAGCCCGGCTCGCTCCCTCGCTTCTCTTATCTTTCGCCCGTAATCCTCATCTATTTCCAGCCCTTCTTCTATCTCACGATCCATCTGCTCATATAATTTCCGCCTTGCCTGTGCTGCGAGCTGCGCGTGTCCGATACCCGGAGGAGTTCTCGCTTGAGTTTGAGCGTGCGCCTGCGCCGGTGCTCGTGCATCTTCCACCACTACAGACCCATATCGTGCGCACGTTTTACAGACGCGCAGTTTTGAGCTACCGATTTGGACGTATTGCGCCTTTCCTACTATTCCCGCACCACATACCTCACACTCAGTCATTTTAGTTCGTTTCTAAATCCTTGCGCGTTTTTTTATATATGTTAGTATGGAGAAATAAATAGTAGGGTAAAATGAAAGCGAGCAGTAGTGGTGCAACATCAAGTGATGAGTACTCGCGATACCTGCAGGACCGGATAAAGCAGTTAGAGGAGACGAATACCCATCTGAAAGAGAGATTGGAGAGTACAGAGCGAGAAGGGCGGTATTACGAGGATATGCGCACTCGTTACGAGAGCGAGATAAGGAAGTTGCGGTCAGAACTGGAGAAGTTGCGAGCACCACCGCTGATAATCGGCACGGTCGTCGAGATAATAGATGAAAAACAGATGGTAGTGCGGAGCAGCACGGGCCCTCGGTTCGTGGTCAATTACTCGCATTTCATCGATTCCCAGGAAGTCTTCCCCGGCGCACAGGTTGGCTTGAATCAGCAATCGCTGGCCGTGGTAAGTGTCCTCTCGTCCGCGAAAGATCCTTCGGTGTACGGTATGGAAGTGATAGAATCGCCGGATGCCGAGTACGAGATGATCGGCGGGTTGGCTGAGCAGATAGAGGAGATAACGGAGATCGTTGAACTCCCGTTGACCGAACCGGAGCGGTTTGCGCGTATCGGTGTGGTGCCGCCAAAAGGCGTTCTGCTGGTCGGCGAACCGGGTACGGGAAAAACGATGCTTGCAAAAGCCGTTGCCAACCGCACATCCGCTACGTTCATACGCGTCGTCGGCTCCGAATTGGTGCAGAAGTACATCGGCGAGGGTGCGCGAATGGTGCGGGAACTGTTTGAATTAGCGAAGGAGAAATCCCCATCTATTCTGTTTATTGACGAGATCGATGCGATAGCAGCGCGAAGAATAGAGGATGGCACCTCGGGCGAGCGGGAAGTGCAGCGAACGATGATGCAACTGTTAGCGGAAGTAGACGGGTTTGACCAACGGGGAGATGTACGGATAATAGGAGCCACGAATAGACCGGATATTCTCGATCCTGCTTTGCTCCGACCCGGACGATTTGACCGCATCATAGAAGTGCCGGTACCCGATGAGCGCGGCCGGAAGGATATATTAAAGATTCACACAGCTGCGATGAAGTTGAAGGAAGACGTCAATTTGGATATCCTGGCGAAACTTATTGAGAGAGCTACGGGCGCAGATATAAAGGCGATCTCCATCGAGGCTGGGATGTTCGCCGCGCGAAATAATAAGAATGCGATAGGCATGGAAGAATTCGAGCGCGCGATAAAGAAGGTAAAGAAAAGCAAGCAGTGGGATTACCTCACGGAGAAAGAGTCGGGCGTGATGTTCGCATAAAACTTTTTCTTAGAGAAGAAACATTTGCTAAAAGAACTATCGCCTTTTCTTAGTACTGGATCTTCCTTCAGAAGGGAAGCGTAAGGAAAACCTGTGCTAAAAGCGAAAGCATATTTTTGCCGTAAATACTTTTGGACCGAGTTTAAAAGGAACACTAAGATTGAAGTGCGGTTATCCGGGCAATAAATATAGTTTTAAAATGTCAATCACAAAATCGAGCGTTTTGATAGAAGAAGCGAAACGAAAAACGGTGCATATCTGCGGTGTTGCGATTCCGCTCCTTTATCTTGTCTTACAGAAGGAGTTACTCATTCTCGGCTTTCTTCTTGCCTTTGTTCTTATTGCCGGCATTGAATGGTTACGATTTCGTGGTATCGTTTCATTGCCGTTCCTCAGGAAGAAGGAGGAGCGAGGAATCGGTGCGTATGTCTTCTTTTTCATCGGCGCATTTCTCAGCATTTTGCTCTTCGAGAAAAGCATCGCTATCGCAGCAATCCTCATGCTGGCGATAGGAGACGCCGCTTCCGCTCTGGCAGGAGCGGTGGTGAACGTGGATAACCCAGACTGGCACGAAAAGCGAATGAAGCGCCCGGAAGTGATGCTGGTGATGTTTATTACGTCCTTTACAATAGGCTGGCTTGTGCTCCACTCGTTACCCGTGGCCGTTTTCGGCGCGTTGGGCGCCACGATCGCAGATGGCGTACCGTTGCGGGCTTATAACGTGCAACTAGACGATAATCTTACGATACCTCTGTTTTCCGGCGTGCTCATGAGTTGTTTTGTTTCGATTTGGTAGTTTTTGGATTGGTTTATCAAACGAAGAGCATCATCTCTTAAGAAGTGTGAAACCTTTAACGATTTCGATGTATCGTTCTCTCGTTTCTCCACGTGACGTCAACGTCATCAGGCCGATAATTCGAGCGAACCTGTGATTGATCGAGTGGCGTGGTGTTATCGCTGTTGAGCATGAGCAGCCCGAGGTACGCAATCATCGTGCCATTGTCACCCAGGAATTTCTTTGCCGGCACGTAAAACCGTCCTCCACGGTCTTCGCACATCGTCAGGAGCATCTGCTGCAAGCGATTGTTTGCGCCGACACCGCCCGCTAACAGCACTTCGTCCTTACCGAGATGACCCATCGCGCGCTCGGTCACTTCAGTGAGCATGGCAAACGCCGTCTCCTGGAAGGAATGACAGACATCCGCCTTGGCGTCGGGGTGCGCATCGACCGCGTCCTTAGCGGCTGTGGCCAGTCCGGAGAAGGAGAAATCCATGCCCTTTACGATATACGGCATATCGATATAGTTGGAAGCCTTGGACGCCAGTTCCTCTATCTTCGGACCGCCGGGATGGCTGAGTCCAAGATGTCGTGCGAATTTGTCCAAAGCGTTCCCTATGCCGATGTCCAGCGTTTCGCCCAACACACGGTATCGCCCGGCACGGTACGATAAAACCTGCGAGTTCGCACCACTGACGTACAGCACTACGGGATCTTTCGCGCCACACTGCCATCGTCCGACCTCTATATGCGCGATGCAGTGATTAACGCCGATTAGCGGTATTTTTAGCGAGAGAGAGAGCGCTCGTGCTGCGGTAGCGACCGTTCTGAGGCATGGGCCCATGCCAGGGCCTTGCGAGAATGCGACCGCGTCGATTTGGTCTAATGAGAACTGTTCATTATTTTCCTTTGCGCCTCGTAGCATTCGAGAGACAACGTCTTTTATTTCAGCGGCGTGATGCTGTGCCGCTTCGCGTGGATGGATACCGCCGTAGTTGGGCCTGTAAGTCGATTCAGCCTCTGATAGTACGTGATCTTCGCTAACCAGCGCAGCGCTGAGGTTCCATGCGGTTCCTTCCAGACCCAAGATGAGCGTCATTTTTTTGTTTCGGTTCTTACTTACGTATACCGCCCTGTTCTTAGAGTAGCTATATAAATTTAAGTAGGTTCATGCTCTCCATACCTTTAGCTACGTAGCCTAAAAACAAATGAATAAGGAGAAATATGACGTTGTCGTGGTAGGCGCGGGCCCTGCGGGCAGCGTAACGGCGCGAACCGCGGCGGAGAAGGGCCTGGACGTGCTGCTCATCGAGCGGAACGCTGAGATCGGCGTGCCCGTGAAATGCGGGGAGGGCGTGAGCAAAGAGCTCGAGCAGCTCGTTGATATCGACCCGCGTTGGATCAGCACCACGTTGCAAGGCATTGTCACCTACGGCCCCGGTGGCACACGGGTGGCAGTATCGGGAGCAGGAGAAGAAGTAGCGGGCTACGTGCTTGAACGGCGGTTATTCGATAAGCATTTGGCACAGCAAGCGGCGCACGCGGGTGCGGAAGTGCGCGTGAAGACGCAGGCGTACGGTCTCATCAAGGAAGACGGGTATGTAAAGGGCGTGTACGCGAACGCTGCGGGTGAAGAGGTTCGCATTCGTGCGGATGTCGTCGTTGGCGCGGACGGCGTGGAATCGCGGGTTGGCAGATGGGCCGGTATTGACACGCGACTGCCCTTAGCAGACGTTGCGACCTGTGCGCAGTTCCTTATGTGCGATATCGATGTGAACAAGGGCTTTTTTGAGATTGTCTTTGACGCCGAGATCGCCCCGAAGGGATATGCCTGGATATTTCCAAAGGGCGATGATTGCGCGAATGTCGGGCTGGGGATCGGCGGTGATGCGTTTGGTGATGGTCGATGCGCACGCGAGTATCTGCAGGCGTTTGTAAATGAGCGTTTTCCGAACGGTAAGGTATTAACGGAGATGTACGGCGCGGTGCCCCTGAGCGGCCCGGTGTACGAAACGGTAGCAAACGGGCTGGTTCTGGTCGGCGATGCGGCACGGCATGTCAATCCCATCACGGGCGGCGGTATTTTACAAGCGCTGCAAGGCGGCGCGATCGCCGGTGACGTGATTGCAAAGGCGGTACGGGAGCATAACGTCTCGAAGAAACGGTTGAGGGAATACGAGAAGCGGTGGAAGCACGAATTCGGTAAAGTGCTGGAAGTGGGCTTGAAGGTCAAGAACATCGTGCTGAACCTGAGCAACGAGGAACTCACAAAGTTCTTCCAGCCGTTATCCGGCGACCTGAGAATGGCGGAGTGCACGGAACGCGCGTTATTGAAAGAGATGATAAAGAAGAATCCGCGGATTCTCTTCAGTCTCGTGAGAGTGATATTTTGAGCTATGAAGATTTTTAAATGGACGAAATGACTATCTATTCAACAATTCAATTTATAGAGTTCTTTGATCTACTTCCCTTTCTATTCCATCCTCTCTATATCTTTGGGTGATTCTTCGGTGTTTTCAGGGTTTTTCAAAATCCTCTCTGCTTCTTTCTCCCAAAAATCCGGTAATGTCCCACAAACCGTGACTTTTATAAACACCCGATCTAATAACTTATTCCATGGCCGGAGCAAATTCAAAAGGGCAGATATGTTTGAATCTGGATTGTCTGGACTACCGAAAGAGGAACACGGGTAACATCATCA
>DATKXZ010000002.1:0-14163 GCA_035528755.1 Desulfobacteria bacterium
TGATGATGTTACCCGTGTTCCTCTTTCGGTAGTCCAGACAATCCAGATTCAAACATATCTGCCCTTTTGAATTTGCTCCGGCCATGGAATAAGTTATTAGATCGGGTGTTTATAAAAGTCACGGTTTGTGGGACATTACCCTAATTTATACGGTTTTGGACATTTGTCTAAATCCGATAATACTTTAATCTCATCTACCAAAGTGTTTTGTTTTAACCCAACAGCATCAGCGATTTCTTCTTGCGTATCGCAGCGAAGCCACACATCAAAAATAAGCTCTCTTCTGCCTCAAGTTGGCTTTCAAATTCGCGCTACAATCAAATTTTATTTAGTGGTGAAGGCATTTGCTGTTTCGGCGTTAATCCGCACACGGTCTGGGAAATGACGGGCAGTTGTAACCTGAAGTGCATCCACTGTCACGCGTTCGGCGGCGAAGCGACGTATGACGAGCTCTCCACAGAAGAGGGCATGAGACTGATAGACCGGATAGCCGCGTCAGGCATTCGCACCTTTGTGTTCTCTGGTGGCGAGCCGTTGCTTCGTGAAGATCTCTTTGCATTGATCGCGTACGCGAAATCGAAACGGTTTAATGTCTTCATAGCGACGAACGGCACGCTGATAACGAGAGAGGTTGCGAAGTTGCTCAAAGCCTTCGATGTCGGGGTGGTTATCGGCCTGGACGGCGCGAATCCAGAGACGCACGATGCCATCCGTGGTGTCGAGGGCGCTTACGATGCCGTGATCGCAGGGATCGAGCATTGCACTGCGGAAAAGCTCTATTTACACGTGAATATCGTGGCATCCCGGCTCAATTTCGATGAAATCGAACGAATCATCGATTATGGTGATTCCCTCGGCGCTTATTCCTACTTTGTCTATAACTTCGTGCCGTGCGGCCGCGGCGAAACAGCTCGTGATACTACACTTGACCACGAGGAGTTCAACGCGCTTCTGGACTTACTGCTGAAGAAGCAGCGTGACGTACGCGGAATCATCATTCCGGTTGCAGCACCGGAATACTGGGCATACGCACTTCATCGTCGTGGGATACACCGCAGAAGAATCATTCAGTTCATAGGACAGTTCAGCGGCGGGTGTTTGGCTGAGAAAGGCATGGTGTACATTAAGCCTGATGGCAAGGTGTGGGCATGTCCGTTTCTTCCTGTTCAGGTTGGCAACGTGCGGAAGGAACGAGTTGATACGATCCTGGACAATTTACGAGCCTTCACGTTTTCGCGCGGTGATAATGAGTGTGCAGGGTGTGACTACGTACAGGTCTGCGGTGGTTGCAAGGCGAGAATGCTGTCTGGTGATTTAAACTGTGCATGTGTGGTGAATAACAAGACGATCGATCAGGTAGAATAGCTCTCGCTCAAAGTTATAAATCCCTGTACAATTACTTAATCCACGAGATGCCGTAGCAAAATTACGAGTCGCTAACGGTGGTGGTGTGGTGCCGATGAAAAGAAGGAGTTTTTGGGGAACGTTAAAGGTTGTCTTCGTGCTCGCGCTTCTCTTTGGCTTCCCGATCGGCGCTTGCGGTGGTGCCGAGGAACAGCACGTCGAGCAGCAACAACGTGTCGTCGCCTTGACCGACCTCGATTTCAATAATGACGGGTTTATTAATGATGTAGACTTGACGATCTTGAAGTCGCACTTCAACGAACGCTATAAGTGGTACGTGCCGTGGGATCTGAACGCGGACTTCCGCTGCGATGCGCAGGACTTTTATTATTTCGCCGACCGTGTCCCGCTGGGTTATCGGTATCGCGTAGCGGTGAACATCTCGGCCTGGAACCTGACCAATTACACGATCGATAAGGATAAAGAGCCAGTGCTTATTCTTGATGAGGTGCTGTATCCCCAGAATCTGAACAGGACGGTCGCCTGGGTAGAGCATTATACGAGTCTTGAAGCCCCAAAGAATGACGATGCGGTTTGTGTTCATTACACCCGGGACCTCTGCAGGTTGGCGTACAAAGAGTTAGGGCCGAAGACGATCGCATGGGGCTCTTCCGAGGTGCACACCTACGGAATGATCTATACGGGCGGGGACTGGCAGGATCTGTCTAATTGGTATATTATCGATCCATACTGGAAAGTGTACGACGAAACGATCTTGCGTGCACTGGGCGTTCATGAGACGAAGACGATAAAGATCCTGCTTGATGAAGGTCGTGACGGCTACTGGGCGATCCACCTGACGGTCGATTACTGGAATAACACGGTTGATGAGCCGTACAAAGCCGAGTACCGGATCGGACAGTTTAGAGAGCCCTAGTAAGGGGCCAAACCCATCTTACCACTCAAACCTTTTAGTCCTTCCTTAGCTTAGCAAGCACCGGTTCTTTCTTGTAGAAAGAATAACGATTATCTTCCGAAAGATGCAGTGCCGGAAGAAGCTGATCCCCCGAAAATCAACCCATAAAACAACCAGTTAACAGGTCTATAAGAAAGTTAAAAGAGAACTGGGAGTGGACTCCTCAATCTTGCTTTATGGTTCAGTTTTCTAGTAAAACTGAAACTTGAGCCATAGAACCTTGTGTATATGAATTTGAAAAACTCTGGAGCGGGCGCTTTCACCATCTCCAAGTTACGGTTTTTACAAAACTTAAACGTCGCGACTACCGGCCCCTTCGGGATATCGGCGATTCCTTATTCTCAAAATCAGAAGGACTCCCTCATAAAGGGTTTTTGAAAGCTTGTTTGGTTATTTTGAGTGCACTAAATTCTGCATAAAAACCGATGATTAAAATAAAGCGAAAGATTTTTAAGTATTGACTATAAAAGCTGAAAATGTCAGAAAGGTGAAGAGATTATAAAAAGATGGCAAAAATAGTTGTTGATACACCAACTAGGGAAGGGATGGGATTTTAAGATTATGCGGAGGCTTTAGTTAACATAATTATGGATTCTGGATCACCGTTTACCATTGGCATTTTGGGCGACTGGGGTGTTGGAAAGACGAGCTTGATGCAAACGATGTGTGCGAAGCTAAGAGAACAATCTAACCAAGGAGTTATACCTGTCTGGTTTAATGCATGGCGATGCGAGAGAGAGCAGTATTTTGCCATTGTACCTCTGCTGGAATTATTGGTAAGTGAAATCAAAGAACCGGAGCTTCGGAAAACCATCGTAAATTTTCTTAAATCAATTCAGTTAAAATTTTGCTTACCTGTTGGACAGGGAGAGCTTAGTGTTGGTGGAGGATCTCAGAATCAACCAGAAAAGGAACTTTACTACGATAAAATCACTGCTATCGAAAATGCTTTGGGGAAAAATAATAAAAAGATAGTAGTATTCATAGACGATCTGGACAGATGTGCACCCGATAAAATTTTAGAAGTCCTTGAATCAACAAAAGTGTTTCTGGACCTCGAAGGATTCGTTTACGTGCTTGGATTGAACTCTGACGTTGTTAATAAAGCAATAGATCAAAAATATGAAAGCATTGGAATTAAAGGAGAAGATTATCTTGAAAAAATAATTCAAATTCCCTTTAAAATTCCCGATTGGATCGAACATGATCTTAGTGCATACCTTGATTATTTAATAAAGAACGAGATAGATTCAGAATACCAGGGCACATTCGAAGAATATCGGGACATCGTTTTAAAAGTAATAGAAAAAACACCCAGGCAGGTTAAACGATTCATCAACACGTACATCAGCGAGCATGAGGTTTTTAAGGGTAAGGATCTTGATAAGAGGGTGCATCTCATTTTGACCGTCCTGAAGTTTAAGTGGTACGACTTTTATCATGATTTGTTTTACGAGAGCTATCGGAACACTTTGAAAGAACTTTTGAAAGACGAAACAAAGCTCAGAGAAGAGTTTAAAGATAAAAAAGATCTCGTTGATTTCATAACTGAAGCAAAGGTGAGGGGAACGATTGATACCATACTTGCAATGAACGATGGAAAATTACTTGAATACAGAAGAGCGGGAATGAGTGTCCCTCAAAAAATTGTAGAATCTCCATTGAGTAAAGAAAGACTCTTAGAACTGCTCAGAACAGGGGATATTTCCGCGTTTAATAGAATCAGAAAAGACCTAGAAACGATTGATTTGCACGAGGCTGATTTGCACGGGGCTGATTTGCGCGAGGCCCAATATCAAGATACAAAAGTGGAAGGAGCAAATATCCAAAATGCTATAATAAACGATAGAGTCTTTTTGGGATATTTACGAGTACATGGGGCAAAAAACGTTCCTGATACTATAGTAGGCTAAGCGGAAGGCGAAGCGAAACGATACGGAAGAATCGTTAAATCAAAAATGGAAAGTTGACTATCCGATAAAGTGTTTTTACATCTCTTCCGGCGCCGCTATGCCCAGGACCGCCAACACGTCACATACACCGATTCGTGCACAATCGACAAGTGCCAGCCGTGCTTTCCTCAAATCAGCTTCCGCAGTAAGCACCGGGCAATCTTTATAAAACAGATTGAAACTTTCGGCAAGCTCTCGTGCGTATTTAGCCACCTGATGCGTCTTCAAATCCGTAGCTGCTGCATCGATGACAGAATCGAGCTTGGATAACTTCTTTATCAATGCTATTTCGCTCGGCTCCTTCAGCAGCGCGGCGTCGTACTCCTCGCTTACCGCGTAACCCTGCTCCTCCGCGGCGCGTAGTATGCTGCACGCACGTGCATGCGAGTATTGAATGAACGGTGCGCCCTTCTTCTCGATGTCCAGCGCGTCGTCGAAATTGAACACGATATGCTTGTCCGGCGATACTTTCATCATATCGTATCGCAACGCGCCGATTCCCACCTTTCGCGCGATTTCACGCTTCTTTCCTTCATCCAGATCGGGTCTTCGCTTCTCCACCTCGCCATACGCTCGTTCTTCGATCTTCTCCATGAGGTCGTCCGCCGCGATGTAACGACCCGCGCGCGTGGAGACCGAGCCTGATGGGAGAGAAACGAACGCGAAGATGACGAATTCTGGCGATTTGACGCCCAGCAGCTCCAGCGCCTTGGCCAATTGCTGTGAGACCAGTTCGTGATCCTTGCCAAACACGTCTATTACACGGTCGCAGTTCATGCCCTTCCACCGATGGTACGCGAGATCTCGTGTCGTGTACAGAGAGGTTCCGTCGGTCCTCTGGATCACCAGCGCCTTCTCAATACCCTCCAGTTGCAGTAGCAGCGCAGAGCCTTCGCGTTTTATATCTCCCTTCTGTGTTAGCTCCTCGATTACGCCCTGCACCGCGCCGCTTCGCGCAAATTTGCTCTCCCACACGAAGACCACCTGCTGGATATTCAACCGCTCAAAAGAGGCTTGAATGCCCGAAAGGCATTTCTGCACTGTCGCATTGTATTTACGCACGACTGCCGCATCTTCGGCCTCGTACTTTCGCATGAGTGCTCCGACTTCTTCCTGTAATTCCGCGTTCGCCTCCAGCAGCCGGTTCGCCGCGATGTAAACGTCCGCAACGGCGTGGTCCGCTTTCTTCGTGTCATCATAGGGTATTCGCTCCGCACCCCAGACGACAACGGCTATTTGTCGCCCCATATCGTTCAGATAATACTGCGTCTCCACCTCGTACCCCGCACGCTTCAGCACACGCACCAGCACGTCGCCAATAACCGCGTTTCGCAGATGCCCGATGTGCAGCGGCCCGTCAGGATTCGCCGACGTGTGCTCGAGTATAATCTTCTCTCGCTTCTTCTCTGCTTCTAAGCCACGTTGTAGCTCGCGCAAAGTCTTACGCAAGAACGCGTCATTTGTAAAGAAGTTAACATACGGGCCAACGGCAGCGACGTATCCGATTAGCGTGTTTTCCGTAGGGAGCTCCAGATGCTCGACGATATCCAAGGCGATGGTTGCAGGCGGCTTCTTGTACCTGCGTGCCAACGAGAACGCAATCCGGGACGCGAGGTCCGCATGGTCGCTCTCATCCAGATCCAATGCCAAATCACCGTACTCATAAGCTGCCTTTTCCAACGCGGCCTTCAGCACGTGCTCAGCTTCCTTTTTGAATTCGAGGAACATGGTCTGTGGTAGTAGTAGGAATGAGGCTTTTTAAAGGTTTTAGCTTTCAGAACGAAACGCTTGTGCGAATCAGAGCAGACTGGACAGCCCGTTCTCCAAAACTCTTTTCTTCTGGTAAAAGGAACGTCTGTATATGCTCACGTTCGTTGGTCTCGGCCTGTACGATGAAAAGGACATAACCGTGAAGGGATTAGAGGCGATACGAGCGGCGGATATCGTTTTCGCCGAGTTCTACACCTCGCCGCTGGGCGGCAAAACGATCGATACGATGGAGAAGCTGTTCGGCAAGCCAATCGTTCTGCTAGACCGCAGCGACATCGAGGAGCACGCAGAAGAGAGGATCTTAAAGCTTGCAAAGGCTCAAAACGTAGTGCTGCTCAGTGGCGGCGATGCGATGATTGCCACGACGCACGTCGATCTGCGGCTCCGAGCGATTGATATGGGCATAATAGAGACGCGAGTGATACACGCACCGTCCATCTTATCGGCTGTCGCTGGCATATCGGGACTTCAGAATTACAAGTTCGGTAAATCCGTAACGGTTTCGCCACCGTACAAGGACGTCATCTCAGAAGTGCCGTATGATACTATAAAGGCGAACAAAGAGCGGGGGCTGCATACGCTGCTCTATCTCGATCTCTCGATGCGTATCAACGATGCGGTAGAGTTACTGGAGGCAGTAGAAGCTAAAAAAGGTGGAACTGCGCTTAAAGAATCAGTACTTGTGGGGATTGCACGAGCAGGCTCTGACAAGCCGGTGGTGAAAGCGGATTATCCTGAGGCGTTGAAGCATTACAAATTCGGCGAACTGCCGCACGTGCTCATCGTTACGGGTGAACTCCATTTCCTGGAGAAGGAGGCGTTGATTAAGATCGCAGGTGCGCCGGAAGGGATTTGATTGTTCTGCTGAACATACGCTTTCTTATAATTGATTGATGCTGATCCTTTAGGAATTAAATCACTGGCTACCTACATCACCGCCTCAATTTCTTTCAATTCTGGATCGATCTCGTATTTGGTAAAGTTGTACTTTACTCGATACTCTTCTCTTATTTTATCAAGTTTCTCTAAAAGCGTCTCATCTAATTCCTTTAATTGCCTTAACAAACCTTCAATTTCTTCATCAAGTTTTTTAATCTGCGTTTTCTCCCTAAATTTCAATAATTCATCCCGGTGTTCTTCCCAGAAATCAATAGGGGGTTGGATAGTGTCCAGACTTCGCTCTATCTGGTATCCAGAATTTATAATAAAATTCCCGAAAATTATGTCGGGCTTTTCAAAAAATCCCCTACTTAATCTATGAGTTGCATCCCCGATTCATTAAATTTATTTACCAAGGTTGTTAAACGTTCTTCGAGTGCTGGAGTCTTAACCTCGTTTTCAATTTTTGCATAGAGGTCGTTTAGTTTATCATAAAGATCATCGTGAGAAGAAAACTTACCATTCAAATCAGGAAACTTACTAAAGACATCTCTCGCTGCACCACTATACCCCCTACTATTGCTACCGATAAGCTTTGAAAGCCCTTCTTGGAAGTCACATCTTGATGTATATCGCTGCCACCAAATTTTGTTCTCTTCGATCGCTTTAATTTCTTCTTCCAGAAAATGGATAGTTGGAGTTAAAACATCTTGAACTTCCTCCAAAATTTTGTTTTTCTCTCCCTTTTGTACCATTACTGCAGTTTGTCTGCTAACCTCTCTGGCATAAAAGGCTGTTATCGCAACTAGAGCCGTGACAAGAATAATGTTACTCAGTACACCAATAGCATCCCAGTTCATTTATTCCCACGCTTTTTTATACTTCGTGTATGCTTATAAAAATACCTACTTGTTAAAGCAGCGGAAAAAATTTCGGCTGACGTGTTTTCTTAAGCTGATTTTTCGGCAATTCCAACCATCCGCCACACCACAACCATCACCACAAGCAGCAACACGGCATACGCAAGGAACAGCACTCGCGCACCGAAGACTTCAGAAAGCGCGCCGCAAACAAGCGGAATGACACCCAACCCTGCATAAAATGCCGTGTAGTAGATTCCCATTACTTTCCCGCTTCTCTCGCGCTCTCGCTCTTGTTCTTGTCCCTGATCGTGTGCACCTTCTCCCACCGTTGCTTTCGATGCCAGCGTTAACGTGCCCAGCGAAATCGCACCGAGACCCGCACCGAGGAGAATGCTCATTATCACCAGCTCGAATACGGCTGTTGCAAAGTACAGCACCAGCAAGCCGCACGCGCACAAAAACAAACCGCCAAGTGCGAGGACGACCTCGCCAATCTTCGTCATCAGCCGGTTAAATCCCGCTTGCAGTACTGCAAAGACGATGAACATCGTTGAGAGAATTGCACCGATAACTCCTGCAGAGAGCCTGAGATTCTCGGGTGCAAACGCAAAAGGAGAGAATAGAGCACCCATAATTGCTGCAACACCGATCCCAAAGAAGATCACGATGCCGGCAAGAGTCAATGACTTCCTCTCCCGTTCAGATAACGATAACTTCGTCCCTTTTCTCTGCACTCGCATGGTCGTTGGCTCATGAACAAAGAGCAGCACCAGTACCACGCTGAGCAGTGCAAACGCGACGCAGACGAAAAACGGCATGAAAAGACCGTACGCATCAAATAGAATGCCGCCTGACGCGGGACCTACCGCCAACCCAACACCCAGACCGATGTTATATACACCCATCGCATGACCTCGTTCTTCATACTTCGTCACCTCGGAGAGCAACGCGGTGATTGCAGGGAAAAATAAGCCCGCTCCAGCGCCCTGTAACGCCCGTACGAAGATCCAGTCATACGGCTCGTTTGAAAACGGAAACAGCGCAGACGCAAGCGCATAAAGCAAAAGTCCCGCGATGATCAACGGCTTTCGCCCCACTTTATCTGATATGATACCGCCGGGGATATTGAGCGGGGTGCTCGTGATGGTAAAGGCTGAGAAGATCAAAGCAGCGACGAAGAACGGCGCTCCTGAAGCCTCTACCCACGTGCCGAGCAGTGGCGCAATGACCGTGACGCCGAATTGCGTGCTGAAAACGCAGATCGCTGCGATAATAACTACCTTTGTAAGTCTCTGGTCAGCGTCTGAATGCATGTAAAGTAATAAATTTTTCCTTCTTATTTAACCATTATCCTCTCACGGGTGGTTTTGTACTGTACCTCATAAATTACTTCTTCAAGTCGATCTCCTCTTCGCTCTTCTCTCTTTCACTCACTCTTAGGTACGCCACAATCATTCGGAACGAAAATTGCTATCGCGCCCTGAGTGTTCCACTCCGGAACGAATGATCGATCAAAATCGACAGCCTCTACATACAGATAGAGGTTGTTTGTCTTGTCGCTCTTTTTACAGCAGGTATGCTACCGCGGTTACATTTTTAGCCCGTAACCGTTCGATTCTATTCTATACTATACTATAAACTCCCGCATTTTAGCTTCTCTACTCCTGGAAGCACGTCCCGAAATAAATGTAAAATTTAAGCTTTTGCCACGTTAGTAATGAGAAACAAAATGTGTTGATCTACATCTAAGAACACGAAAATATCGCAATCCTTATATAGGATAAAGTATTTGCTAACCTTAACCTAAGGGATGAACCGAAGGATGGAATTCAAAAGAAGTCCTGATAAGAAGGGAACCACAAGAATTCCTCGTAAACTGCGATACCTCTGTGGCTATTGCGGTGGTACCGGTACGAGACAGGGAACTTCAGTATTACCCTGCCTTATCTGCAGCGGTACTGGGCGTCGACCGTCTAAATTGAAAAACGAGTGTACGTGCTGTGAAGGGTCGGGTCTGAAGCCAGGGAGCGTAGCGTTACCCTGTCCCACCTGTGGCGGGTGGGGTTACATCAAAAGATAGCATTCCACTCATGTGCGATAGACTTACCGTAACAATTCACTCCACTATTTCCATTTCCACATCACGATACCTTCAGCAACCTTAGGCAGAAAGAGCGTTGACTTCTGCGGGAACACCTTCTTCTCCACGTGCGCCTTGTATTCCACATTGGCTATACGCAGCCGTCTGAGGAAAAACGCGACATTGTACGCTTCCTTATCCACTTTCTCGATCGCTTCACGCGGACTGGCGGTGAAGACCACATCCTCGGGTTCACCAATAAGCGTTGGCTCAATAAGCCATTCGTGCAGGCTGATGACATCCAGCCCCACTCGCTCGCCGCGGGCCTCCGCTAATTTCCTGATTCTTCCCTTATCCGCTCGCAGCACGTAGTACTTCTCTCCGTCGTACATACCGAATCGCACGTCAAATTCATCGGTGCTTTCGTTAAGCCTCGAATAGATACGCGCCTCGCCCGTAGGCTTATCGTACGATTCTACCGTGAAATAATCCGTTATCCTCGCCCATAACTCCCCCATACGGCATTGCCGCACACAGCGATGCCAGGGTAGCAATAAAAGCGCTCGATCACCGCCTTCTACCAGCATCATCATCGTATATGCCGTGCCCTCTTCCTGATCCTTACTCACCTGATACGCCGCGGTGTATCGGTGGTGCCCGTCAAGAATCATGATCCTCTTCTCACGCATGAGCTTCTGGATCTTATCAATAACGTCTTCGTCCGTCACCTCCCAGAGCAGGTGACGAGCGTCGTTTATCACAACGTCCATGACCGGCTTTCGCTGCTCATCTAGCTTCAAATCCGGCCTGCGAAAGCCCAGATAAGCTTCGAAGATGTTGTTTATATCATGGCCCGGCATGCTGTATTCCGCGACGATCGGCGAGAAGTTCATGCCACACGCTTTCATCAGATGGCTTCGCTCGCGCGTCTTCGTCTCAAACGTCTTCTCATGCCCCTCTATGCTGTGCTCGTTGAGTTTATCGACCTTCACCAGTGCGACCAATCCGAATGCGAAATAGATCTCTCTCCGCTCCTCTTCGGGGATTTGCTCCACTATACCCCCCGAGAGGCTGTACCGGATCCCGTAGATGTAGAACGCGGGTTGGTCACGCACTTTCAAAATCCCATCGGCGAAAAAGCGCTCTAAACTCAGTTTCGCGTAATCTACAAAATCGCCCTCCGCTACGCCCTCTTTCCGCGTGCTAAAATGGATTGCATTGTTCCTATCGGCAGCATACTGCTCGTACTGCTGCGCATCAATGGTATCGTAAACAGGGCATACCAGTTCGGCTCGGGTCTCCAGTTCCGGGTTCAGTATCGTTGCCTTGAATGCTCGTATCTCTACCATCTCCTCACGCCCATACTCTATCACTATTCCATCCCATCATTTAATTCTTTCCGCTTTTTCGTTCGATAACCTGCCGCAGAAAGAGTGTAATGCAAGAAAACTCGTGACGATTTTCTTCACGGTAACTTCTCCCTGTTATCGTCGTTAGATGCGCTGCTGCGTGCCTCCGCTCTACCAATCGCGGGTTTCATTCAGGCTTCTGCTTCCTCTGCACTCAGTTTAAATTCGTAAAGTGCGCTCCAGATGAAGCCACACGCCCGAAAATAAATATAATAAAAATAAATAGGATGCATCAGTAAATAATATAAGTTTGTGAGGCGTATAGGTTAGAAGAAGAAGAGGAGGAAAATGAAAGATGGCAGAGAAAGAGCACATGAATTTGGCTATGATAGGGCACATAGACCATGGCAAGTCAACAATGTTGGGACGGCTGCTGATGGATGCTGGGGTCATTGATCCACATGTAATCGATGAGTACAGGAAAAAGGCAGAAGAGATAGGAAAAGGGTCATTCGAGTTTGCTTGGGTGATGGATAGCTTGAAGGATGAAAGAGAGCGGGGCATTACCATAGACATCGCTCATCAGAGATTTGATACTAATAAGTATTATTATACGATCGTGGATTGTCCAGGTCACCGAGATTTCGTGAAGAACATGATTACCGGGACATCGCAGGCGGATGCAGCGGTATTAGTGGTGGATGCCAAGGACGGGATAATGGCACAGACCAAGGAGCATGTCTTCTTAGCGAGAACCTTGGGCGTAACGCAGCTCATTATCGCTATAAATAAAATGGACCGGGTGAATTACGAGCAGAAGAGCTACGAAGAACTGAAGAAGGCGCTTCTAGAGCTCCTGGGCACTGTGGGCTATAAAGAAGCAGCGCTCGTGTTTGTTGCCGTTTCTGCGATTGAGGGCGAGAATATTACGAAGCCCAGCGAGAAGATGAAATGGTTTGATGGTCCTACCCTTTTGGACTCGCTGGACCTCATGAAAGTGCCAGATAAACCCCTTAATCTCCCGCTTCGATTACCGGTGCAGGATGTGTATACCATAACTGGCGCTGGGACGGTCCCCGTGGGCCGGGTGGAGACAGGAAAGATAAAGAAAGGCGACACGGTGATTTTCAACCCACCGGGTAAGACCGGCGAGGTAAAATCAATAGAGATGCATCATGAAGAGATCACAGAAGCAATTCCGGGCGACAATATCGGCTGGAACGTGCGCGGGGTCGGTAGGACGGATATACGGCGAGGTGATGTATGCGGGCATACAGACAATCCGCCAACGATTGCTGACGAATTTACCGCGCAGCTCATTGTGCTTCAACATCCGACCGCCATTACGATTGGCTACACGCCGGTGTTCCATTGTCACACTACTCAGGTCTCTTGCACAATAACCGAGATTGCCAAGAAGTTAGATCCAAGAACTGGTGCGACCAAAGAGGAAAATCCGGACTTCATAAAAACCGGCGATGCCGCTATTGTAACGGTAAAACCGTCGAGACCTCTGGTTATAGAGCGTGTGAAGGAGATACCTCAGCTCGGTCGGTTCGCTATCCGTGACATGGGGCAGACCGTTGCCGCTGGCATGGTAATAGACATAAAGGAGAAATAAAGCTAAGCTACACAAAGCGACGTAAACAAATACGAAGCGAAGCGAAAAGGAAGAGGGAAGGGAACGGAACAGAATGAACCAAAAAGCACGGATAAAGCTTTCGAGTACGGATCATAAGAAATTGGATGAGATCTGTCAACAGGTGAAGAGGATAGTCGAGACGACAGGAGTGAGAATGTCAGGACCCATACCTCTCCCGACAAAGAAACTCGTTGTGCCATGCAGGAAGAGCCCTGATGGCGAGGGCTCTCCCACCTGGGACCATTGGGAAATGCGCATACACAAACGGTTGATCGATCTGGAAGCGGATGAACGGGCTCTACGACAACTGATGCGCGTACCTATTCCCAAGGACGTACACATAGAGATTGTGTTGAAAGGGTAGATACGATACGAACCAAACGCGACAGGCAAATATAGAAAACTATAAATAGCGTGTTGTTTGTATCCTATCCTATACCAACGTGTAACTAACTAAAAAGAGGTGATAAGGATGGGTATTGTACCGGATGAGGTAATAAAAGAGAAGGATGCTGAAATCGCGGCACTGATAAAGGAGATAGGCGATTTAACGAACGAATTCAAAGCCGCAAGTGATGAGGAGCAGAAGACTGCGATCATAAATAAGATCACAGATAAGGAGAAGGACCTGCGCTCCGTGCGGCAGAAGAAAGGGCAGTTTAGTGCAGTGCAAGCGACACCGTCAAAACTCTGGTAGATAATTCGATTCTGTTCATAACACAAAAATAAAATAAAAAAGAAAGAAAGAGAAGAAAAAAATTTTTATTTTTCTTCTTTTATTTTAGCAATTTCTCAGGCATTTTGGTGGTTTGCTGATCCAACCCGACTTCTTTCTCGCTCATTCCCATTGCGAGCGCTATGAATTGCATAACGTGCAGAACGGGTAGATCAAACGAAGTGCCAAACGCCTCGTTTATCTCGTACTGTCCACGGTCAAGTTGCAAATGACAGAACGCACAGGGATGAATCACACAATCCGCGCCCGCTTCGATCATGCTCACCAACTTCTGACGCGCCCATTCTAAGGCCGTTGGCGTGTCCGCGGTTCGCACGCCACCACCAGCGCCACAGCACATTAGTTTATCCTTGTACACCGTTTCCTTCGCACCGGTCGCCTTCACGAGATTTTCCAGGTAGAATGGCGTTTCCGAAGACCCAAGCCCTCGCACCTCACTCGGTTTGAGGAAGTGGCAGCCGTAATGTATCGCGACATTCACACCCTTCATCGGCTTCGTTACCTTCTCCTTGAGCCGGTCTAACCCGATATCGTCGTGAAGAAGCGTAACCGCATGGTACACATTCGTGGTC
>DATKXZ010000003.1:0-8763 GCA_035528755.1 Desulfobacteria bacterium
GGTGCGATGGAGCGCGGGCATGATTTCCTCTATTGCTGCTTTGACAACGAGGCGTATATGAACACGGGCATTCAGCGGTCTTCGTCTACCCCGTACGGTGCGTGGACAACGACCGCGCCGGTGGGCAAGCAGAGCATCGGACAGGTAACCTGGAAGAAGAACATGCCTGAGATCGCGGTTGCGCATAAAATACCGTACGTGGCGACGGCGTGCCCTTCGTATCCCTTTGACTTGCTGGATAAGGTGAAGAAGGGTCTGGATATGAAAGGCCCGGCGTATATTCATGTATTGTCCGTCTGCCCGACAGGCTGGCGATCGTCACCGGATCAAACGATAGAAATCGGCCGTCTGGCGGTGGAGACCGGCATATTCCCGCTTTACGAAGTGGTTAACGGCGAGTACCGCTTAACCGTCGATGTACCGCAATTGAAGCCCGTGAAGGACTATATGAAGCACCAGAGGCGGTTCCGGCACCTTACCGATGAGATCATCGAGGAGATACAGGCGAGAGTGACGAAGGAGTATGAAGAACTGCGTGAGAAGGCGGGGGTGAAATAAAATGGCACGAGAAGCGAATCCCGGCGAAGCAAGAGCGAAACCACAAGACTACGTGCGGTTACCCACGTTTTTAGAATGCGGCTTTGGCAACCTGACGAATGACGTAACAGCGAAGCGAATCTGCTGCCTCTGCGGTACATGCGCAGCGTTTTGCGATAAGATAACGATAACCGAAGACGAGACGGGCAAGAAGGAGCCGCGGTTCGTTGAGGACTACGATACCGTATGCGGGCTGTGCTATACGTTCTGCCCACGGACGTTCCTGCCACTGGCTGAAATCGAGTGGCGATTATTCGGCGAGACACGTGCTGCAGGAGATGACGGCGAGGTTCTTGGCGTTTATCGCAGAGGTTTCTCGGCTCGCGCGACGAAGGCTGATACACGGAATGAAGGGCAAGACGGCGGTGTGGTCACTTCTTTACTCGTGTATGCGCTCGACGAAGGTATCATTGATTGCAGCGTGATTACGACCGCTGACGAGCAATGGCGGCCGATGACGAAGTTAGCACGCACGTACGAGGACTTGAAGGCCGGTGCAGGCACGAAATATACGCTTCATCCGGGCGTGACCGGTGTACGAGACGCGATAGAAGCCGGTTGCGAGAAGATAGGGTTCGTAGGGCTACCCTGCCAGATGCAGGGACTGAGAAAAGTACAAACGGCGGAGCAGCCCTATGATGTGGGCGTAAATAAGGTGAAATTGTCAATCGGCCTGTTCTGCATGGAGAATTTCACAGAAGCGCTACTGGATTTCGTGGAGCGTAAGTGCGCCAGCGGCTCGTTGAAAGGCGTGAGCAAATTCAACATAAAGGGTAAAGAGCTGTTAATCACCGAAGAGGAGACGTTCGGTATCCCGTTAGAGGATATAGAGCGCTACATCGGCGAGGGCTGCCTGGTTTGCATGGATTATACCGCGGAACTCGCGGACATCTCCGTCGGCTCGGTCGGCTCGGAAGACGGCTGGTCAACGGTCTTCGCTCGCACGGCGCAAGGAGAATCGTTAGTTAAAGCCGCGGCTGAGAAGGGCTATATCGAATTAAAGGAGCTGGAAGAGAAAGGTTTGGGCTCATTAAAGAAACTGGCGAAGAGAAAGAAGGAGAACGGCATGAAGCGGAGCGCGTGAATAATCGTGCATCAATCTAGCCGAAAGGGGTCCCGCGAATGAATAAGCGAACCATAGCGACACTACTTGCGGTGATAGTAGCTGCTTCTGTGTTTACGGTTGCGTTACCGGTTATCGCATCGGAATCATTGAATACGCCCTCGACTGCAGATCCCTCAGTAGAACTATCGGGGCTTCAACAACGGATCTATAGCCAGGGTTACAGCTACACCGTTGCGGAAAACGGGATCACGCAACTATCGCCGGAAGAAAAGCAGTTACTATGCGGCTATAAGCCGCTGACGCCGCCTACAAAACCGCTCCCTGAGAATATCCGGTTTCGACCAGCAGACGAGATGCCAAAAACTATGACGATGGTGACGTTGTCTTCGGTCGAACAGTTGCCCGGCACGTATGACGCAATGGCGCTCGGATACGTAACGCCGGTGAGGAATCAGGGAGCATGCGGGAGCTGCTGGATATTCGCCGCAACCGCGGACTTCGAATCCGACGTTCTGATAAACGAGAGTCAGGGATTTGATTTCGCAGAGCAGGAAGTTGGCGACTGTAATATCTGGTCGAGTGTAGGCGGATATGATTTCTGTGACGGTGGAGTGGCTCTTATGGCAATTAACCTCTTTACCAGATATGGCTCGGCAGACGAGGCATGCCACCCCTATGCAGCGCATAGACAGACCTGTCTCAATTGCCCGCCTCTCAAAACAGTGAATAATTGGCGGAGTATCACGGGCGGTTATGGTGAGAGTGAGATAACCCTGATTAAAAACGCCATATTAAACTACGGGCCGGTTTTCGCAACCATCTATGCAGGCGATCCAGGATTCTCCGCGTATAATGGTGGTGTGTACGAATACTGGGGGTTTAACGTGCCGAACCATGCGGTCGAGATCATCGGATGGGATGATTCACTACCACATTTACACGGATCGGGTGCGTGGCTGATAAAGAACAGTTGGGGAACCAGTTGGGGTGCCGGAGGGCCGTATCCTGGCTGCGCATGGGTAGCCTACGGATCGGCTAACCTTGGCGATTGGACGAGTGCAATAACAGGCTACGAAGATCCTAGCAGCAAAGAGATATTCTATCATGACGAATGCGGCTGGATGGGCTATGTTATGGGTTGTGGTAAGCCAACTGCCTACGGTGCTGTTCGTTTTGTCCCTTCGCAGAACGCGACGTTAACCGCAGTTGACTTTTGGGTAATAGATACCGACATGGCATACGAAATCGAGATATTCGATACATTACATACCTATCCCGAGTATTACGCGTTCAGCAATCAACTGGGCACCACTCAAGCAGGAACCACGGATGAGGAGGGCTATTACTCGATACCGCTCGATACGCCCGTAGAATTGCGCGAAGGCGATGACGTCATAGTTCAGGTTAACTTTACGACGACGAGATACGGGTATCCTATACCGATTGACTACTATACCGACTCGGATCTCCCGCCGTGGTCAACGGTGGCCACCTTCTCCGGCGAGAGTTATGGGAGTTGTGATGGATTGCAGTTTGGAAAGCCGTACGATTCGTATTCGGGAGACTATTACGACGTTGGGATACGGGCACGCGCGGATGTCCAGAATCAACCGCCAGCGGCGATCATTGACTCCATAACGCCAGACCCCGCGGAACAGGTGGCCGATACGGTTTCCTTTACGGGCCATGGAACTGACACGGATGGTACCGTTGTTACATACAACTGGAGTTCGAGCATCGACGGGCCGCTCAGCACAGCGTCTTCGTTCACCAAACCCGCATCGGAGCTTTCACTCGGAACGCACACGATCTCCTTCCAGGTGCAGGACGACGATAGCGCATGGTCAACAGCGGCTACCGAAAATGTAACGATCATCCCGCTGGATCTGACTCGTGCGTTCGACACCGGCGCCGGAACCTATCCTGGCATCTCCGGCATTCATAACGGGACAATAACGCCAAATCAGACGATGCAGGTACAGAACCTGTACACCTACCCCTGCACCGGGACCGGCGGGCATTCGGAATATGTCCATATTTGGGGCAATGGCGTGGACAAGAACGCTTCATGGACTGGTTACAGTGGCGATTGGCATAACATCACCTTTAACGAAACGTTCGTGCTCTGCAAAAATGAAACGTACAACTACACTATACGCACGGGCTCTTACCCTCTGATGCACCATACAAATGCACTGCCAACAGCGAATGGCTGGATAAACTGCACTAAATTCGCCGATGCCAATGGTAAAGAATATGACGACGGGATACCTGCAATTAGATTAGAATAAGAAGGATTGGAGGGCGGAATTCCCCGCATTTTTCTATTTTTATATCCGTAAATATTCAACCTCATCGTCAGACAGCGGTGATACGACGATACGCTCTTTCCCTGCTTCATTCCAGTATTCAACCAGCACCTCTTCTCCTCGGGCGGCGTCCGAATACCGTGCAGTCAGCTTTGCCGCGAGTTCGATCGCCTCCTTCCCTCTGGGCTGTTCCAAAATCGTTATTGGGCTTCCACAACCCGGGACTTCAAACGCATAATCCTTGGGATTCTTCAGATCCAATAAAAGCGTATTCTCCGCTTCATTTCGTCCCACGACGATTTTTGATGAAGCAGCCCGGAAATGCCTGCCTAATCTCAGTAACTCGATATCTCTTGTCGTTGCGTGCTCTTTATGCTCGAACAAATCCTTGACTTTCGATGCGAATTCCTTGTGGGTCAAGAGACACCCGCCTGAAGGGGACGGATAGGCATCCCGAAGTCCGAACTGTTCGGCGAGCGCAATCTGAGGCTTTCGGCTCTTCCCGCTTATGGCCAAAAGCGTGCTCCGATCCACCCAGCCTTCACGCTCCGGAATCGTCTCCGGCAGGAGCTTTGCGGAAAGCGGTCTCAAGATCAGGCCCTCTAACCCCGCCTCTTCTTCCTCAAGCATTAATGCCTTTCGATACTGGCTCATTGGTCGCTCGCCAAGCACATCGCCAGTGACGATGTATTTCGCGCCGATTTCGTGTGCTATCCGTTTCGCTTCCCGCAGCATATAGATCCTGCAATCGATGCAGGGGTTCATGCCTGAGCCGTACCCATACTTCGGGTTTCGTAGCACGTCAAGATAGTCGTCGCCCACTTCTACTCGTATCTGCGGGATGCCGAACCGCTCCACCGTCTTACCCGCATAATCCACCTTCTCGGCAACAACCGGCAGGATAAAAGTCACGGCGATAACCTCTATACCCTGATCTAAGACCAACTTCGTTGCCAATATCGAATCCAATCCGCCAGATAACAACGCTAATGCCTTCATTACGCTTTTTCTCTGTAACACTTTTGATGGTGCTTCATAGTTAGCCAAAAACCATCTCCTGCAGACAGAACTTCGATCTTCCCAGTGATAAACTTTACCTCATCACGCTAGTTATCAGGGGTTTCTACACCTCGTGAGATTCTTCCGACAGACCAAAGCGTTTCTCAGTTCTCGTTCAGTATTGCCGACGAAGACTGCTGCTTCTGTATCCTTGGCGCAACCGCATCGAATTTGCATGGTTTGCTGTTTTCTATCACGATTTAGTTTATTCATCTACGGACTCAGTAGGGCCTTCTTTCCACGTGCATCTGTAAATTCAGCACACGTAATTGCTCTGCCCCTCCTTTCGTGTTAAATAACGGTTCATAGGAGATCTACCGAGTAGCAGGACTTAAAAAAAGTTCCGTTACACGAACAGGAACGTCCAAGCGTACAGCGCGAACACGGGGAAGAAAAATAAGCACCAAACCCAGCGCTTCCAGCTCTTTACCTCTTTGCCGTCCATCGGCGTAATTGGCAGCATTTCGTAGACTGCCATTATAAACGCGACGTTAAAACCTGCAAGTCCTATAGCACCCACGAAACCCCCATAATCTGCAAGCAGCCAGAAGAGCAGCACCATGATAAAGCTTAATACTGGGCCAGAAAGGGCTATTTTTCCGCGCTGGTCCTGTGTTGGGTCACCATACAGAATAGTCCTACCGGGAACTGCAAACACGTTTCCAAAGAGAACGGAAGTTATTGCCACGGCAATCATGCCGACCGCTGAAGTTCTAAACTCAGACTCTACTCCAAAGCGGTGCGAGGTAAAGTTGTGCACGAACTCGTGAACGATCAACACCAGCCCTGCGCCGATCAGGTATGCCGGAAGGTTTTCTAAAAACAGAGATGCGGGGCTCACGGCCCAAGCCATAAAAATGCCAAAGAGCAGAAAAGAGGCAATTATATGCATGAATTCAATCCGACTCAAACCGAGCAGAGCAATCTTATTGAGGCCACGAGGGATTTGTTTATAGCTGGCCTTCTCGAGGAGCACTTCCTCGCCGATTTCCTCGACGGCCGTTTGGGTGAACTTTCTGAGAAAAGCGAGGAGTTTTGTACCGAGGCCGGCAAGCGCGATACCGGTTGTTGCAGCGGCAACTGGAATAGCTTCCGGCGGTATTACTTCCATCATTGGTACCGTCTTGTCCGGGACAAACTCGAACCCATAAATGTTTCCAACCATGACTGCTGCGCCGGCAGAGGTTGCATTTGGTATACCCATTGCCACTATCGAGGGCTTGCTGGTATTTCGCTTAAAAGTAAAAACGCCCTTCTCGTAAAGTTCCCTGCTTACTCGATTATACTTCGGGCCGCCGATTAAGATTAAATTGTAGTCGTCAAGTGGCTTGCCATTATAGGTTGTTTCGGTATCAGGGACTCGGGGTGCTTCCGGGAAGTACGCCATGATTTCAGGATAGTATTGCTTTTCAACCGCGTCAAGATGTGAACCAATCACAACAAGGGGATTTGACAGATTTTGGGAGAACGGATCTCCCTCTCTGATGACTAAGCTATCCTCAAGATTTGTTCTGTACTTTTCCAGTACAGCAGCTTGCTCCTGGGTGAGATCCGTATCATAATCGGCCTGAGCAGCAGCAACCGCTATGGAAAGCAGCAAAAGAGCCACTAGTAACCAGCGCTTCATGGCATACTCTTGGAGTTACATACTATAAATTGTTTTCGCTTCGTGTGGCTTTGCACCTAAATTAAGTTTTGCACCTAAAATCGGATGGCTGCACCTAAAATCAAAACTAATGCTCTAAATATTCTTTTACAAAGTCCCAATAAGAGGTATTAGTAATTGTTTCTTCCATAAAATCCTCATCTAAAACGTTTGGTTCTTTGATTGGTAGATATATTTTTGTTTGTGCAAATTTTGTTTTGTAGCATTGCCGACCATAGGAATATCTCCACTTTGCCTGATTAATCATAGCTTGAATAAAAAACAATGTTGTTATTCTCAATGATTCCTTAGGAATACAAATGACGACATTATCGGTTGCAATAAATTCTTTAATTTGGACAAATGCATCTCCTGTAACAGTTGATACAGTGATTAGAGGTGGTTGATAAATTTTGGCATTTTCAGGTTGGCTATAATATCCAACTATACCATTGTTATCACTTACTCTTGAAACCGTTGATATATCACCTTTCTCTAAATTAGATATAGCATGAAAATCCCCACGATTTAAATTAAACAAATCAGTTATAACAAATATCTCCCAATGAACATTATTAAATTTCAATGATAAATCTCTAAATGTTTGTGGTTCTATTTCCCTCTTTTTAGGGAGATAATGTCGCACTACTTTCAGTAAATTTTTAATATAATTCTCATCTATATCTCCAGTTGATGAAACGGGTAACGGAATTGATAATCTTTTAAGTTTATCTTTAAAACATTTCCTGCCGTAAGAATACCTCCAAGTTTGTAAGTCAAATAATGTAGCAATATAAATTAATGTCTCTTCTCTCAAGGGATTTATTGGTAATAAAACGGCAACATCATCTTTTGCACCAAAGATATATGGGTGATATTTCGCTGTTAGAGGCCGACCATTATAAGCAACCGTAATTGTGTTAGAATACCTTTTTTCGTCAGGTATACCAAAAAATCCCACCAATCCATTGTTTGTTTCGCCGCAAGATATGAGGGGTATCGTACCCTTATCAAGCTCTTTTGTTGCATGAAAATCCCCTGTTTTAAGTTCAAATAACGTTTCAATTCCAAAATTACTAATCATACCTCTTCCTCTTTTTGTGATGTAATAATGAAAGCGGTTGCTCCTCTTGTAATAGACTCCGCAACTTCTTTAATTATCTCCTTAGATGGTGGTGCTTGGTCTAAATATGCTTCAGGAACCAACTCAAGATGGCTATCTTCAAAATCGATGGGTGTGGCTTTTTGGAATTCTTCGATTCCCCCAACTGTTGTAGCAGGATTAACTAAAAACGCCTTAAGAATGTCTTTCACTCTTTCTAAATCATTATTTATACGAGTGCTTGGCAATCTTTTACCTTTACTTTTTATAAAACCATCATTTAAAGCTCTTATCCATAAAATATTTTGGTTCTGAGGATGTGGAATCCCTTTTTTAATAAAAATACCTACTGTGTGCACTCCTATTGGATAAAACAAATCTTCAGGAAAAGTTATAACAGATAAGAGGGTATTATTTTTTAGTAAATTTTCTCTCCAACTTCTATAACCCCCTGGTTTAACCATACCTGAATAAGGGAATACAGAAAATAAAATCCCACCTTCTTCCATTTGTTTCAACGCTTGATTAATAAATTTGTATTCTTTTTCGTCACTTCGCTTTAGCGCAAACGGAGGGTTCATCAATACTTTAGTCATTGGTGGATTATTTGATTGTATAGTAGTATATCGCGCAGTTCTTACTCCATCAAGAATAGCTGGGTCTAAGAATTTTGCAAAGCAATTTCCTTCAATAATATTATTCTTCCCATCTCCTCTGAAAATCATATTGACAACTGCTAAAGAAGCAACTCCAGAATCTTGTTCTATTCCAAATACTCCGTTTCGTTTAAATTTACCAGTTTGCTCTTCATTGGTAGTTTTCTTAACATAATCCAACGCCGCTAGAACAAAACCCCTTCGGGGAAATTTAGAGTTCTTTAGCTCGCACACAGGTAGTTCCAATCGCCCAATTTCGTACCAAATTCACCGTTTTCAGATGGTAGAGGCGGATCTTTCTTGAAGAACATTACGAATTCCATTTGTGT
>DATKXZ010000004.1:0-6125 GCA_035528755.1 Desulfobacteria bacterium
TACGATCTTCCGCTGAACGACATGCTCGCGAAGCGCCCTTTCTGCCCTGCCCGGTTATTCGTCGGCTCCACACCCTGATGAATGACAAACGTGAACCAGTACTCGAAGCCGTTCTCAATCTTGCCACTGAACTTCTCCACCGTCTCACTGACGTATTCTCGCCTAATCCATCGTTTAAGCGTTGCTCGCGCCATGTACCATAACCGTCTCCGAACTCCTGGCGGAGGATCCTCTTCCAGCGCGGCATTCAGTTTTTTATAGAGCCTTGTGAGTGCTTTATGCAGCGGTACCGCCTCCACACTCTTCTCGGCGAGATCCTCTTCGATTCTCGAAGTAGATGCGCCCAGCATCGCTGTATGCGGTTGGTGAAACGGGCATACGGTTTCCAGCCGTCACACACAATCAGTCCCTTGAATCGCCTCGTCAGAACCTCCATCAGGACTTTCGTGCCCCGACTCTTCCGAATCACGACAAACGTCTCTGCTGGTGTGGTGAATGCCCAGATCCAGTGCTTCTTTCCCTGGACCTTGATTGACGTTTCATCCACGTACAGCAAGCACCTCAGCAGTGCGGATTCTATCCAGAATCGCTTCGTATTCCGATTGAACCGCATCTGCAGCACGACTAGTGAGATCGAGTATCGTGGCAGGACTTATATCTAATCCGTACTGCCGCTTCAGTGCGTTCCGGATCTTCCGGTGGGGCAGCCGATCCTCATATTTCTGTAGTGCCGCCTGGGCAATTGTGTTGGTACCGAATATGCCCTCTTTTGGGCAACCGACAGCGGTTGCAACGACTTCTTTACGGCAGTATGGACAGGTGTAATGTGCAATTTTATATTCGGTGACGATGACTGGCTGCGGCTCTGGAATCTCCTCTATTATCCTCGATTCCACTCTGAACGGGTCGCCAAGCTCAGTTCCGCAATCGGGACAGCGCTCTGTCGTGACCTCTACGTGCTTATCTGGCTTTGCTGGAGGTCTCGTCACGCCCGTATGCCCTTTCTTCTGACCTGGCTGGCCTTTGACACCTTTCTTCTGACTCGTTTTGCGAGTGCCGCCACGTCTTAGACTCGGCGGAGTATGCGCATTTTCATAGGTGGCCAGTTGGGCTTCGAGTTGCCGTATACGTGCCCGAAGCAACTCATTCTCACGTTCAAGTTGAGCAATCACCTTTTGTAGTTGCCCGATGATCTCGTCTTTGTCCATTCGCCTCTTGATAGGGTATTGCCGTCATAATATAGAAGTTTTCGGTAAAAAACGGATTTTCGGAGCGGTATGGAGGAAGGGAAGATGAGGTGGTAGTAGTTGGAGCTAAACACGTACGGAAAATGTATTGGGAACACACGAATACATATCCTTCTCTAGACAGAAATCTTCCTTGCTGTTATGTCCATAGTATTTACATCGTATTTTATAGCCGTTTAGAGCGTCTTGTAGGACATTTTTAGGAAATCCAAAGCGTTCAATATCATCTCCTGCGTATAGAATAACATCGGGCTTTGGTTCAATTGATTTAAAGAAATTTAATAGCTCCTCTAATGATTGGGTTCGATAATCCGAGAAGGCTACGAGGCTCATTTTTTTCTTCTGGTATTGTTAAAAGGCTCTCCTAGTGTTTTGTTGGGAAAAATTCGTTATGTGAACATATTCAAGATCAAATGGTAGCTCTGTCAAAGACATTTTTGATTCGCACCTCAGGGTATTCCTCACTTTCGATCTTTCTTTTGTAGCGAAAAGTTACTCTACTCAATCGAAAATCCAATTACTCTTAAATCATCCCTTGATAAACCAACCTTTTCCAACATACGTTTTGCATATTCTATACAATTCTTTTTACTTTCGTGTGTTTCAATAAACATCCCATTCTTTAGTGTTTTTGCTTCATGAAAGGACGATCCATCTTTATGTACCTTCTTTGTGTTAATCAGGTATCTTTTGTACCCTCCCACATCCATAGGTATATTCTCCTCCTTTAGGAGGTTTTCATCAATCAGCCAATTAGCTGTTTCAACCAGAACGTCCTTTGCAAATTTACACTCGACGAAATCCCCCTGTATCTCAATTCCGGGTTTATTAGAATCTCGAGGAATTACCTTAACCTTTTCTGTTGAAGATACTGAATAATCTGTTACGTGGAATTTCAGACCCTTCAAAACACCTCTTTCTATCTCGGGTTCAATCTTACCAACAGTGAGTTTTATCCCGTCTCTTCTGGCTATTTCTTCGTATGAAACAAGCTTCTCATGCCAATCTTCACCTGTGAAGGGCATAGACACTCTCTTTCGCACCTTCATACCTTCTTTGGTGAAAAGTAGTTCCATTTCTTCAACCATCTTCCCTCAAATTATATACGTGGTCTCACAGTATAAAAACTTAGGCAAATTATTATTTCAATACGGCCTTTATATTCTTGTCACCTTTTTATTAATTAGTATCATTAACATGGAGTTCTGACCATGAGAGAATACGAAGTGGAATGCATACGGTGCGGCGCACACTATTCCAAGGCAGATGTAATTTATACGTGCAGTAAGTGTGGCGGGCTGCTGGACATCAAGTACGATTATTCTAAAGTAGATGCGACCAAGATCGTCAAAGGGACAGGCGAGGGCGTGTGGAAATATCGTGAATTGTTGCCCTTCGCTGACGATATCAAGCCTGTAACGATACAGGAGGGTAATACGCCGCTGTATCGGTGTGATCGATTGGCGAAAGCCATGGGCATCTCGGATTTGTGGGTGAAGCACGAAGGACTGAACCCGTCTGGTTCGTTCAAAGATCGTGGAATGACCATTGGCGTAACGAAGGCAGTGGAATTGGCTGTTAAAGGAGTCGCGTGCGCGTCGACGGGCAATACGTCCGCATCACTCGCGATCTTCGCGGCAAAAGCGGGTTTCCCGTGCTACGTACTGCTTCCCAAGGGCAAGGTGGCCTTAGGGAAGATAGCGCAGGCAATGATGCACGGCGCGCAGGTATTCTCGCTTCTGGGCAATTTTGACGATGCACTGCGGGTCGTCCGCATGCTCTGTGAAGAGGAATCCATCTATTTGCTGAATTCCGTGAATCCGTACCGATTGGAAGGTCAGAAGACGATCGCATTCGAGGTTGCCGAGAAGCTTGACTGGAACGCTCCTGATCGACTTGTGTTGCCTGTTGGAAACGCGGGTAACATCAGTGCGATTTTCAAAGGCTTCCTGGAGTTAAAGACGCTGGGGATTACGGACGCCATGCCGAGGATGACGGGCATCCAAGCGGTCGGTGCGAAACCGATAGTAGACGCGATTAACGCGGGAGAACCGGAGATCACGCCGGAGGCTAAGCCGGAAACCATTGCGTCGGCGATACGAATCGGAAATCCGGTGAATGCCGCGAAGGCGCTGAATGCGATTCGGAGCACCGGCGGCCTTGCGGAATCAGTGACCGATGAGGAGATAACGGAAGCACAGCTCGATCTTGCACGGGTGGAGGGCATCGGCGTGGAGCCTGCGAGTGCAGCCTCGATCGCGGGGCTGAAGAAGCTTGTCGAGCAAGGTGCAATCGAACGGGACGAGCGAATCGTCTGCATAACCACCGGGCATCTCCTGAAAGACCCGGAACGCGCAATAGAGATATGCGAACCGCCAACAGAGGTAGAAGCGGACGTGGAAGTGCTGCGGAAGCTGCTGAAGTGAGCACAACCGCAAATAATATTTATATCATAGGATAACCTCCTGATTGGTAACAGAGAATGAAATGAAAGAAGAGGCATACATCACCGCAGAGGAGATGGCTGCACTGGACGAGAACTGCGGATTCTTTGGGCTCATCCCACTACAACTGATGGAGAATGCCGGCGCTCAATTGGCAACGGAGATACGAAAACGGTTTGAACGTAAAGAGAACACAGCGAAAGTAACGATACTCGCAGGCAAGGGCAATAACGGTGGCGATGCCTTTGTTGCCGCGCGGCATCTGCACGAGTTTGACGTGAAGGTACTTTTGATCGGTCGTTCGAAAGATTTGAGAACCGAGGAGGCGCGCAGGAACTGGCGGATTTTAAAGGAAAGTGGGTTTGATACCGAAGAAATAACTGACTCATCGAGTTTGAAAGCAGCCTCGACGGTTTTTAACGAATCCGATGTGATTGTAGATGCGATCTTCGGGACTGGCGTAAGGGGTACGATACGAGAACCGGAAGCGACGGCTATTGATTTGATAAACGGTGCAAAGCCGCACGCGGTTGTCGTTGCGGTGGACATTCCTTCGGGGTTGGATCCTGATACCGGCGAAGCAGGAAATGCGGTAAAGGCTGATCTCACGGTTACGTTCCACAAAGCGAAGCAGGGCTTGATAAAAAAGGTTGCTGCGGACTATGTCGGAGAACTGGTAGTGGCAGACATCGGCATTCCTGAAGCAATGGAACAGTTAGCAGGTCCGGGCGATGTGCGGCAGGTACTAAAACGAAGCGTACGAAGTCATAAAGGCGATAATGGTCGTGTGCTTATCGTGGGTGGCGGGCCGTTCTTTGGCGCACCGACGCTTGCTGCGCTGGCGGCACTCCGCGCTGGTGCCGATTGGGTGACCATAGCGGCACCGCAAAGCGTTTCCTCCATTATATCCTCGTTATCACCTAATTTGATCGTTCACCCCCTATCTTCCGATGTGCTGACGGAGAAGGACGTTTCGGTAGTCGTTGATTTGGCAAAGAGACATGATGTCATGGTGATCGGCATGGGCTTGGGTACTGCGGAGGAGACGAAACGAGCAGCGAGGTTGTTAATCGCGGATAAAGCAAGCAAGAATGTGGTCGTGGACGCGGATGGCTTTTACGGCCTACAGCTGCCAATTGAAGCGGAAGATAAGCGCGTTATCGTAACGCCGCATGCGGGTGAGTTCTCGAAGATGATCATCGCGGGAAAACCGGGAGCTGTAGCAGTACCTCCCGAGGATCAAATGGAAGAGCGCATGAATTTTGTACGGGAGTTCTCAGAGCGCAATAACGTTGTCACGTTAATGAAAGGTCCCACCGATATTATATCTGATGGTTCCCGAGTGAAGCTAAACAAAACAGGAAATGCAGGCATGACCGTTGGCGGTACCGGTGACGTCTTAGCAGGTCTGGTCGGAGCCTTTTTCGCTGTTACTACAGATCCGTTCAAAGCGGCACCGGCTGCTGCGTTTGTTAACGGTGCTGCAGGTGACCTCGCATTTGAAGAAAAAGGGTATGGGTTGGTTGCTACGGACGTACTGGAGAAAATCCCTGAGGTGACGAGGGAGTTCAGATAAAAGCGGCTTTGCACCTTAATCTATTTGTGCACCTTAAGCCAGAATGTATTCTTAAAGACTGAAAGTATTAGTAACGATAAATCTTAACCTCTCAAATAGCAATGCGAATTGTTCAGCCTACAATGTTCAAAAAGACCTTCTTTAATAAATTAAATCAAATCACTCTCGTTTTATTTCAGCTTGAACTTCATATTTTAGTCCTTTTCTCGGAAGCATCGCTTTACTTCGACATCTGGAACAAATAGCATTTTCTATATCGTTTTTCGAAGCATCATAATCGACTCTTGCTTTATTATTGCAACAACTGCAGTTTACTAATTTTGTCTTTGGGTGTTGCTTTGGTCGAGAGTCTACAGGTGTATATTCACTCCATTCATTAGATTGGTGAATTTTAGCATGACATGATGCACATACCCTCATTGTAATATCCTCTTCATAGCTTGTATGATGTTCGATTGCTTTAGATACAATACATTTGTTTTTATACTGAGGATAAATAGCAACGAGAACACTGTAATCATATTCATTGGCTAATATCTTCATCGTACATATTTCACATGTGGGAGCGTTACCAACGAGTTTTTTAGCATATCTGCGTTGCTCCACGAATTTTACTTTTAAAGCACATTTTTCACTACAGTAAAACCCGCTTTCTTGAAAATCCTTACCGCATACTTTACAATATCCGTCTTCTTCCCATTCGTAATTGACTCTCTCGAGGCCGTCTACCAATCCATTATCAGCAGTGACACTTAAAGTTAACTATTGGATGGAAACCTAAAAAGTTCTTGACCTTCGATACCAAATTGGTAACCGATCCTAAGATCTTACCGATAACTGCCGCATCTCTACTCAATT
>DATKXZ010000005.1:0-9793 GCA_035528755.1 Desulfobacteria bacterium
AAGAATGCGTGTCGTAGCAAGTGCGTAAATCTCCTGCCAGAGTTCGTCAAAGCCTTCTTTGAGCAGTGGGAGTAGGTCCTGCATCGCTCGGTGGAGCAGCATGGCATTGCCGTACTGTCGTATGCTTTTGGGTCGAAAACGCGGAATTCCCTTCTTACTGCTGATAAAACCGCGCTCTTTATCGAGTTTCCCAAGATAGGTAGATCTCTTCCGCCGCTTCTTCGATTCTCTATCCCAGAATGTGGTGGATCGGTAAACGTAGTACGAACTCCCGAAATGCTTTATCTCTATCCCTCGTTCGCCTTCGCTTCTCTGTGCCCTTACCCAAGCGCTTACCCATTCTTCCACGTTATACCCTATTAGGGTATAAGTATATAAAACTTGCTATACCATCATATAAGCTCGCAATTGGTAAATACCACGTGGAAAACTTAGCGTTTCGTGTAGTTATTCCCTAAAATCGGAAGAGTTAGGGATTAAAGTACACATTGTTATCTAAACAGATTTTAAATGTTTGGAGTTTTTTTGGAAACATTGGCAACTTATGAATGAAAATTGCTTTAAAAAAGTGAGGTGAAACTGCCTCCTTCAATAATCCATCAGATGAACGGTATTCAGGGCCGCGCATGATAGAACTATTTCTTAGTCGAGACGTCGTTCCATCCGTTCTCGCACCGCAGCCACTATTATCGGGAAAGCAATGGTAGCGTCGCAGTAAAGCGTAACCGCCTTCGCAGTCTCGCCTATCTTGCCCCACGATTTCGCCTCGTCCAATGTGGCACCACTCAAGCTGCCATCCTCCGGCGTACTCGTGGTTATCTGTATCGCGTAATCTAACCCTTCTTGTCCCTCTGCTCGCGGTGCGATCAACGCAGATTGGAATATAAAATTCTTTGGCACGCCACCGCCGAGTATTATCGCACCCGTGCGTTTTGCTTCGCTGAAGAGATCGATCAGTTCCTTCATGTCATCGAATGCATCAACTTCCAAGGAGCCTGCCTGCTTGTAAAGCCACGCATGGAGTCCAATCATGGAATCGGCAAGTGCAGGGCAGAATACCGGGATATCATTGTCCACGGCACTCCGTAAAATCGAAGTCCTATCCGAGAGTTCCCCTCCAATCGCCGTGAGCAGTTCCCGTATGCTGTACCGCTGGGGTTCGAGCTGCTCGAACACGCCTCGCAAAAACTCCTCCAATCGCGCAAAGGCCTCATCGTGTACCATCACATCATAGATTCTGTCTATCCCCTGCTTTCTGAGCCTAACGTCATCTACCGCTTCACCCGTGGTCCGGTCAACATCGCCGCCCAGATAATGATGCTCGCCGAGCGCTTCTATAATATCATGCACGAGGTTCGCACCCGTCGTTACCACGACATCCACGTACCGATCACGAATCAGCCCTGAGAGTACGCTTCGCATCCCTGCCGGGACCAGCGCACCGGAGACGCCCATAAACTTCGTCGTTTCTTCGTTCAGCATCGCCTCGTATATGTCCACGGCCTTTGCCAATCTACCAGCGCCAAAGGCGCACCCTCGTAATCCCGTCACCAGCTCGTCTACACTCGTATGCGCCCCTATCTCAACCCCTTTCACTTCTCGCAATCCCTTTAAACGCTTTGAAGCCTCTTCGCCACTCATTTCCCTGTGCTACATCTACAATTAAAGAAACAGAACAAAACCACAAAAAGGATCAGGACACAGAAAGTATCCATTTTAATAGATAAGAAAGAGAAAGTAAAGTCACCGTAGAGGATGTGAATAGAGAGGGGCTGTAGGGTAGCCAGGCATCCTTCCAGCTCGGGGAGCTGGTAACCGGAGTTCAAATCTCCGCAGCCCCATCCATGTTCCCTCATCGTAAATAGAGGTGATAGAAGAGATGAGCGTATCGAACTATGCGAATGTATATGCACGGATAAGAGCACGAGTGGGCAATATTATAGATGAAGGGAGATTACGAGAGCTTGTAGATGCTCGCCCCGGAGATTTCCTCTCGTTACTCATGGATACCGCGTATAAAGAGAAATTAACGAAAGCCGGCGTGGTAACGGTAGACGCGCGCGGCATAGAGAACGCGTTGAAGGATGAACTCGTCGACCAGTATCTAATGGTACTCAGATCCACAAAAGGAGCAACACGGGACATTTTTGAGGAGATCCTTAGACGGTTAGAGGTGAAGAATCTCAAAGCGATTATACGGGCGAAAGCCGCTGCCGCGCGAACACGAGGTCACGAAGACATTCTGATTTTTCCCGTTGAAGACATTTTTAAGCGCAGAATAAGCAACTTGAAGGAGTATAACTCGCTGGATGAAGTACTGAGCCACGTAGAGAGTCCGTATAGAGACGCTTTGGAAAGCGTGCTACCAGAGTTCGAGGAAACGGATCGGCTATTCGTCCTTGAGAAGGCGCTTGATGAGGAACTCTGCGGCGCGATCTGGGATAAAACCGACAAGTTACGAGGGAACGATAAGGAGATAGTAAAGAAAATAGTGGGGTCGGAATTGGATTTCGTGAATCTCATGACGGTGCTCCGATGCAAAGCCGAAGGGATAGCGGAAGAGGAACTGCGAGGTTACTTATTGCCTCACTCGTACGCCGTTGATTTCACTGCGACAGCGCTGAATGACTCGGTATCGGCGGAGAATGTCACTGCAGCTATCCGCGCAATGCCCACCTCCGACTATAAGAACGTGTTAACCCGCACATTGCCCTTGTACGAGTCAGAGAAGACGCTTATTCCCTTCGAGAACGCACTCTGGCGATACTTCTTCGTGACCGTAAAGAAGACATTGAAGGGCTATCCGATTAATATTGGCACGATCATTGGCTTTCTGTACCTGAAGGAGCTGGAGATACAGAATCTCTGCACCATCGCGGTCTGTAAGGAAAATGAACTACCACCCGAGGAAATCTCAAAACTCGTTCTCTCCTCTTAGGTGAGAAACGCTATGCAGCTTCATTTGGCTATAAAAATGGTTTTGCAGCGTTTAACGGGATAGATCCGGTAGTTTTTTAATCAGAAAGCCCTCATTATACTATGGTTAGGGACTGGCATCCAGTCTGCCTGAAGTTATAGAGAGAGAAAAGGTGAAAAAACCATGTTTGACGAACCGGTAATAGAGATAAGTACAAAAGAAGTAGTCACCATAACGCCTGATACGTCGGTAGGGACGGCTATAAGCATTATGGAGAAGAACAAATTTCATAACTTGGTGGTCCGTGCGAGTGAGGGGGTATATCTTGTTAACATACAGGATCTGCTCCTCGCGTCTAATTCAGACTCACAGGTGGATGAATTCATGTTTAAACCGCACAGCATACACAAAGACACACCAACTATTGATGCAATCCGTGAACTCATGGACAGTGGTCAGAGAGCGGCTCCGGTGGTTAACGACGATGACGCACTTGTGGGGATTGTCACGGAGTATGACTTCATGAAACGCGGCTCCGAATCCCGCCTCTTAAAAGATGTGCAAGTGCGAAGAATGATGAATCGTAATCCAATCTGTGTAGAAGAGACGGACAGCATTGGTAAAGCCCGCAGTATCATGAGAAAAGACGGTGTAGGTCGCGTTCTTGTGGTTGACGAAATGAGTGATCTACTGGGCATCGTTACCGGTGGCGATATTTTGAAAAAAGTTTACAAGCCAAAACGGCGAATGACCTCAGGCGAGTTTAAAGGCGAGAAAGTGACACGGATGGAGCAGCCGGTTTCGGTCATTATGAATGCGCCGGTGATCACTGCGGATATTGATGCGAATCTCGCTGAAGTGGCGAATTTACTGCAGCAACATGATATTCGTGGTGTGCCAATCGTCAAGGATAGAGTTCCCCGCGGTATCGTCACTATACAGGACATCCTGCGGTATCTGCGCACGCTGAGAGAGGAGGCAATGGTGGAAGTTGAGATTCAGGGCACGCTCGATGAGGAGTATAAGGATCTTGCAGAGCGGATAATCGAGACGGAAGTGCGAAAGATAGCCAAATTCGCCAGACGGATGCAGTGGATCAAGATCGTGATCAAGAAGGAGCATGACCGCGGCGGCGTCCCGTATTATAAGATAACCGCGCAGGTAAAAACGCCGGATAAATTGTACGTCGGTGGAGCCGAGCCGAAACCCATCAAGACGATCACGGCAACGGCTGAGGACGTGGTGGAAGAGACGAAGGTGAGAAAGCGCCGATGGGACTTCATCGGAGTATTGAAGGATGCTTTATTATCGGTTGAGCGGCAGATCGAAGAAGACCGTGGGCGGAAACGGACACAGAATCGAAAGGCTCTTGAGAAATAATCCGCTGAAAGTTTAGGAACCGAGTAACGTTTCAAACATGTTATAACTTGTAATCCAGCACAGGTATGTTCAAATCGACATCGATTACGTCCAGATCCGTCACTTCCGCTTCCTGTCCAAGCAATGCGCTTAGACTCGGCTTTGTTCTTCCTGCATCGCCTGATACAAGCTCCTTTATGTATAAGCCGGCATCGCATTTCACCTCTATAACGGCACGGTGCGTTTCTGCCGTAAAAGAGACCAAACGTGCGGTAGCCACCTTCCTTTCACGTACCAAATCCGCTCTTCTATGCGCGACGCGCGTTGGCGTCCGCTGCTCGATCACCGCACCGGATAACGCATCTAACGCATTTTTCACTGCGTTTTCACCGATCACATCAGGCGTTTTGAACTCCACACGGGCCTGGTACGTCTTAGCGGCTTTCGCGTTTTTTAGCTCTGCTACCAGCCCCTTTTTCACGTACTGAAGATCTAACACTTTTATTTTGCCTGCATTCTCGGTATTCACGTTCTCCTCGGCAGCTCGCACGTCCACGTACCGCCGTTGCGGCTCTTTTAGCTCTAGCACAAACGGACGGCCCGAGCCAAGCATACACGCATCGATATCCTCTCGCCCGCATCCGTGCAGCACCATCTCTTCGCCGAGGAAGAGATCTGAAAGCGAGCCGCTTATCAGCTCCTCGACGGATTCGGGATACATCTTCCCCGTGAAATTGCACCGCTCGCAGCCTTTGCCTCGGCACGCACGGCAGAACCATCTCGTTTGTGGTATGCCACGCTGGAACTTCAGGTATCGCCCGTAGATATAAACCGCGTTCGACTGCACCTCGACCGATTCCGTCTGGAGATTGAGAATGACAACGAGTTCCGGCGCTTCAAATTCAGCCCGTTTTCCCGTCTCTCGCTCGATTCGCTTTCCTACCTCTCGATTCAACTCGGCTTTCAACGGCTCTGCATGCGCGGCACCCGCAACCTCCCACAGCAGATCCTCGTTCTCCAGTAGCAGTCCGTTGACTTTCGTGCCCACCAAGAAGGACTTAAACTCATAATCCTCCAGCGTTTCTAACGCCCGTGACACCCACACATCTATCTTCTCAAACAGGCCGTTACAGACCCAGCATTTGCCTTCTTTGGGTTCCTCCCCGTGCTCTTCCAGAGCAACTCTGAGTATCGTCCCTCGGTGCTCGTTTGAAAGCCCGGAAGCTATCTTTGCGAACTGCCTGCCAAGGCAATGGTCACAGATAGGCCCCTCTCGTGCTATCTTCCGCGCTAGTTCCACTACCGCCTCAGTCTCTAATCCCTGCGCCACCTCGGCATCTTTGCTCACCATTGTTGTACAAAGACTTGTGTAATTTCATTCCTTTTTTAGTTTAAGGTATCGATCACTGTTAAGCTTTCACGTATAGCCAAGCGCTTTACCCCAATAAATATACCCAATAGCTTAATAATGGCCGATTTCCACGCAATTAGTGAGTTATTGCTCAAGTTGAGCGATATTAAAAAACAGGGTATTTATAAGATTAGGCAACATTGCCATAAGTGGGATATGACCAATGCTGTATTTCCGGCAAACAAAAGGTCGCGTTGTAAGAAAAAAGAAGAAGGCAATTGTTGTGCCACGAAGCAGCGAAAAAGAAAAAAGTGATGAGAAAAATGTGGACGAAAGGAATGAAACCTGTGATGTCGTTATTACTGGTGGTGATACTGGTATTTTATGCCGTTATTATTAGTATGCCTCATACGGCGAGTGCTCTTGATCCGCCCGTCCTCGATGGGTTGATTGATACAATCTATTATACCGGATCCGTCGCATATTATGCAAATTAGACGTCTCCTGAAGCAAGTGGCTACGTCTATATTATCGACGATACGAATATTGATCCAGACTATGCGTGGGTGGTTTGGGTAATAAACTCAAGTTATGTCGATAACACCTATGGAACCGGTACGGTGGGTACGTATCGAAATCCAACGGGAAGCCATGTGGGCACAATTTCGGTGATCTTCTTGAAAGCGATGGGCAGGAATTCAAGTTTTATAACTGTACGAACGAACTCGTCTTCCATGCTTTTTTTGATCTGATTGATGGGCCCGGATTACCCACAAACGCAAGCGCTGCACTAATAAATCTGACGTACGATTCAACGGTGGTGCAGGTTACTGTAGTTGAAGGCAGCGACTTCGATTACTTTAATTATACCCTCGCTGACGGGAAGGTGAGGATGATTGGAACTCAGGATGGTGCAGCAAACTTACAACCACCGATAACATTTGCTGAGGTGACCGTAAAAGCAATAGGAAACCCTGGAGATTGCACGCCATTAAATCTTGAAGGCTATGTAGTCCAGGGACACGGAACGATCTATCCAGAGCATGAGTTTATTAACGGCTCGGTTTGTATAATAACCGGAGTCCCCGTTACAACACCTTTGGAATGATTGCGTTAATCGGATTGTTGGCTATAGTACTGGCGGTGGCAGTAAAAGGAAAAGACAAGAATGAGTAGGATAGCAGTACCAATCGTATCACTCTTTTTAATTTCTTTTTTCATACTTGCAGGCTCGGCTACGACAGTTACCATAGGCGATATATTCTCAGAATCAGAGGTCACTACGTCGCTTATGATCAACGATGTCACCGATCTCGCCACGGCGAGCGTTAAAATTACTTTTGAGCCCTCGGTCATCCTTATCACTAGTGCAAAGAAAGGTGATCTGCCGAGTTTTATCGCCAACGTAGAACGAGCAGACGAAGGCTGGGTGAAAATAGGCGCATGTACGACAGGGGATAGCTTGAGCGGTAATGTGAAACTCGCCGATCTCACTATAGCACCGACCGGTAATTATGGCGAAATCAGCGATCTAACCCTTACTGTTGAGACACTTTCAGATAGCGGGTTCAAAACAATAGATGCCGATGTGATTGACGGGTTCTTCTATATCGGCATGAACGGCGATGTTACTGTAGACCGGATAGTTGATATTGCTGATAGCGAGTATATCGCAAAGGGGATTGCAGGCATAGCGGGCTACGAACTAAAGGAAGGCGCTTCCGATGTTAACGGCGATGGAATCGTTGATGCGTACGATTGCGTGTATCTCGCACGACATGCTGCGGGTATATCAGGCTATGAGGAGTTGAAGTGAGAAGTTATCTACCAACACGTACATAAAAAAGAAAGTATTACTACATCTGAGAGCCTGATAAAGCTGGTAGAAGGTACATAGAAATAGAAGATGAAACGAGAAAAAGGGTCAGGAGATGTGTTTAGATTTGCCACTGTCGCGAGCGTCGTAATAGTGATGCTCATTCTCAGTGCGTCATCAGCAGTAGTGGCGGCATCATCCACATCCGTCTCTATTGGGAGCGCGACTGTCAATGTGGGGGAGAGCGTTACGCTACCGCTCATGCTTGAAAACGCCGCAGAGGAGATAAGTTGTGCAACGATCAATCTGTCGTACGACAACGCGGTTGCTCAGGTAACTTCAGCAAGTACCAGTGGTTTTGACGCCTTCGTTTACAACGCGGACAATGCTCTGGGAAAGACGACAATAGTCGTTTATCAAACGGGCGAGAGCGGTCTCACCGGGACTATAAAAATCGCGGATGTAACGATAACAGGAGTGGGGTCTGGCAGCTCATCTTTGAACCTGCAGATAGAGACGTTAAAGAACAATGCTGGGGATCCGGTCTCAGCAGATGTAGTAAGTGGCTCGTTTACCGTTAAATCGTCAGGTGGCGGCACAGGTGGAAACGGGGGTTCAGGAGGGTCAGTAACCACACCAACGCCAACGCCATCTCCTTCGCAGACACCCTCTCCAAATGTGACTGGTACTCCAAGCCCTTCGCCTTCACCATCACCGTCTCAACCCGAAGAACCAGGAATCGTAACCGTTCGGGTTGGAGATGTAATAGTCGGTAAGGATGAGGAGACTACGGTCACCATCACGATCAACAACGTAGGAGGAGAAGGGCTTAGCTCAGCACGCATGAATCTTACCTTCGATCCAAAGATAGCGAAAGTACTAAGTGCGGAAAACCGCGAGTTCTATGAGTTCATGTCAAACATAGAGAAGGGGCAGGTAAATATGATCGGGTATCAAACAGGTGCAGAAGGTCTGAAGGGTGACGTAGTATTCGCGGAGATACAGGTGAAAGCGGTGGGAAAGACGAATGACCGGACTGAGTTGAGGTTGGAAGTGACAGAACTCACGGATAATGTGGGCAACAGCTTAACGGAGCACGAAGATTTTGAAGTCGTTTCAGGGTATTTTCTGATTCAAAACGCAGCAGCATCGGGGCCTGAGCCCGCGGGGTCTGAGCCGTCGAAACCGCTCATTCCAACATTTGGAGTGGTAGAAACATTAGCAGTTATTATCGGGGCTTTTTTCGTTATAAAGAGGACGAGAAAGGAATAAGGAGACTCATGTGGTGACAGCCACCCAGAGATGAAGCGAACGATACGGTTCCGTCTCATTAACGCCTTCTTTAAACAACAAGAACTCTAACTTCTGATTTTCACCTTCCCTCGATGCTTTAAACGTAAACGGACGCTCCCACGTCTCGTTATGTATCAGTTCAATCTGCTCTTCACTGAAGACTTCTTCCTCCAGCTTTACGTCCAACTGATACGTGACGTTAGAGTACTCCTGATTCACCACGCCGATGATTACTTCACCTTCTTCTCCTACATGCAAATTGGTAGGATAGTCGTCTGCTTTACCGCCGGGGCCGAGGATGTAAAATTCGGCGAACTTCTCGCCCTGCTTCGGCGTTACGATTACATACACGACCATGGAGATCGCAAGCACGATTGCAATAACCAGAATGATCGATAACAGCTGATCAAGCCTCGAATCCGCAGCGGTGAACGAGTCCTTTAGATTCCCGAATGCGGTACCGAATTCAACCTCAAACCTGCTTTCTTCTGGGATTCTAGCTCTTCTAAGATAAGCGCCTAACGCCAGTGCAATCGCGAATACCGACAGCGAGATAAGGACAGGCGATAAGCGAATTCCAAACGGTGTGTAGTTCAATCCCAAGCCCATCAGTGGAACGACAGCAATACTCAATCCGAAGCTGAGCGCGATTCGCTCTATGCCGTCCAGATCGTCTTTTCTCGGGAATAATACCGCAATTGCTTCTACGCACCTTAAATCGCCCCTTTAGACTCCCCCGCAGCCCCGCATTAAGAGCTTTTTCCAGTTGTGTTGGATCCACCATGGTGCTTTTACGAGTGTCCGCATAGAGTATGCTCCCGTTCATATTCACGACCAATGTAGTGCGAATCAAACGCAACCTTATGTTGAAGCGGTAGGCATATAAATCTTTCGGGTCTGTTTCTGGTGGAGAATAATAGAGGCCGTCTACCAATCCATTATCAGCAGTGACACTTAAAGTTAACTATTGGATGGAAACCTAAAAAGTTCTTGACCTTCGATACCAAATTGGTAACCGATCCTAAGATCTTACCGATAACTGCCGCATCTCTACTCA
>DATKXZ010000006.1:0-14258 GCA_035528755.1 Desulfobacteria bacterium
AGCAAGCGCGTATCGTGGTCGTATAATCGAGGTTAATACGGATCAAGGCACCCAGTTCTATGCAAGCGGAGGAGAGAAGAAGAGCAAAGGTATCAGTCGATTTGAACGGTATCTGAGTGTGCGATGCATCAACCACATCCCATCGAAGCGAAATAATCCGCAAACGAACGGTAAGATCGAGCGGTGGTTTCAGGAGTACAGAAGGCATAGATGGCGGTTTGATAGCTCATATGCGTTCGCAAAGTGGTACAACAACCGTATCCACGGAGCTCTTGACCTGGAATGCGGTGAAACCCCGAATGAGGCATTTGTCATGAAATTGAGAAGCGGGAGTATCCTCGGGATGTTTCTTGAGTGGAACGAAAGGGAGGTACGTTTATGAAGGTGAAATGTCTTATGAATAGCAGGCGAAATAATATTAGGACTCAACAGTAAGTAACACTCTTTACGTGATTGATATAAATACCTAAATATCCAGATTCATCACTTCCTTCGCGTGCGCCTGTATGAAGTTCCGGCGCGGCTCCACCTCCTCACCCATGAGCACGGTAAAGAGCCAGTCAGCTTCCGCAGCGTCCTTTAAGTGCACCTGTTTGATGCACCGTGTCTCGGGATTCATCGTCGTCTCCCATAACTGCTCGGGGTTCATCTCGCCCAGACCCTTGTAGTGCTGGATCTTCACACCGGCTTCGCCTTCCTTCACGTTCAACTCCTTCAGAATCCGTGCGTATTCCTCATCGGAAAATGCGTAGCGCTCCTCTTTGCCCTTCTTCACCATGTACAACGGCGGCATCGCGATGTACACGTGGGTCGTGCTTACGAGTTCCTGCATGTAGCGATAGAAGAACGTGAGTAAGAGCGTTCGTATGTGCGCGCCGTCAATGTCCGCATCGCTCATGATAACGACCTTATGATAGCGCGCTTTTTCAATATCGAAATCCTCGCCTATGCCCGCGCCCAGAGCGGTAACAAGCGCTCGGATCTCGGTGCTCTTCAGGATCTTATCCAGCCGTGCCTTCTCCACGTTCAGGATCTTACCACGAATAGGCAGAATCGCCTGGAAGTTCTTGTCCCGCGCCTGTTTCGCGGATCCACCGGCGGAATCGCCCTCCACGATATATATCTCCTTCTTCGCAGGGTCTCGCTCAGAGCAGTCTGCAAGCTTCCCGGGCAGCGAATCAGAGAACGCATCCTTTTTCCGCACGATTTCACGTGCGTGTCGTGCCGCTTCACGTGCCCGTGCCGCCTCCATCGCTTTCTTTATGATCGCCGTCGCATCAGTGGGATGCTCGTCCAGGTACTCCATCAGGTACTCCCGTACAATCGATTCCACAATGCCCCGGACTTCGCTATTGCCGAGCTTGGTCTTGGTCTGGCCCTCGAATTGCGGATCCCGGAGCTTCAGGCTTATCACCGCTGTGAGCCCCTCACGCACGTCGTCGCCGTCTAAACTCACTTTTTTCAGGAGATTATTAGCTTTACCGTATTCGTTAAGCACTTTCGTCAATGCCGCTTTGAACCCGCTGAGATGCTTACCGCCTTCGATGGTCTTCACATTGTTCACGAACGAGAAGATATTATCCGCGTAGCTGTCGTTGTACTGCACGCCGATCTCCACTTTCACCTCGTCCTTCTCGCCGTCAAAGATTATCGGGTCGTGCAACACGTGCTTAGTCCTGTTTAAATATTCCAGGAACGCTGTAATGCCACCGTCGTACTTGAACGTTTCCTCCTCGCCGGTTCGTTCATCTTCTAGAGTAAGAGAAAGCCCTTTATTCAGAAACGCCAGCTCTCGCAACCGAGTCTTTAAAACCCGCGCCTCAATTTCATACTGGCCGAAAATCTTTATATCCGGCTTGAATCGAACGCGCGTGCCACTCTCTTCTTTCGCCCCCTCCGGACGGCTCGACGCTTGCAATTCACAGATCGGCTTGCCGCGCTCATATTTCTGGTAATAGCTCTGACCGTTCCGCAGTACTTCCACTTCCAGCCATTCGGAAAGTGCGTTGACCACCGAAATTCCCACGCCGTGCAGCCCGCCGGCCACCTTGTAAACCTTATCATCGAACTTACCGCCCGCATGCAGCTTGGTCATCACGACCTCCACCGCAGTGATTTTGTACTCCGCGTGCAGGTCAACGGGAATCCCCCTTCCATTGTCCGTTACCGTAACAGAACCGTCAGGATGGATTTTCACGTCAATATTGGTGCAGAACCCAATTATGGCTTCGTCTACGCTGTTGTCCAATACCTCGTTTACCAAATGATGAAGACCTCGGTTGCCCGTGTCGCCGATGTACATCGCAGGCCGTTTTCGTACCGCCGTTAGGTCTTTGAGCACCTGAATATCCTTCGCACTATAGCTTTCTTCTTCCGCCATCTCTGTATTCCCTTTACGATAGATTTAAATAAAACTTTTCTTCTATAACAAGGCGCTTCGAGGTTACCTGACGCCCCAGGTCAATCGGCTTTCAAAGAGATAATTCAGGAGAAACGAGCAGATAATCCCTACGATATTTGACAACAGGTAATATACGCCCAGGTACTCGGTTAAGTAGTAAAGAACGCCGATGTTAACCGCTAAGCCGCCGGAACGCCAAATATTACTCTTGATAATGCGTTTCACAAATTGCTCGACGTGCGTGGTTTTTTGCTCCTTGAAGGTCCAGCGATCGTTCATGAGGAATTGCAGGATGATGGCGATTTCAATTGCGATCAGGGATGAGTAAAGGTAGTACAGCCCCGCGACGTCGGTAAAGAGCCAGAGAAACCACGTGTTAATGACTGCACCGATAACGCCGACAATGGAGAACTTGATCAGGCGAAGGAAGTCCGTCTTCAGAGCCACTACGCGATCCGGTAATTTCATCGTTCGACCATAGAAGTATAGCGTCACAAAACAAAAGGGTTTTTCTTTACTGCGTCACACATTTTATCAGAGGCAAAAAGGAAGCGGAGGTTGCCGAGTGGACAAAGGCGTGAGGTTCAGGGCCTCATCCTACAGGGGTTCGGGAGTTCGAATCTCCCCCTCCGCATGTGTGTTTTTTTTAGCAGAGATCGTTAATCGCCGTTTTTCTACAGAACACGGTCAATTTTTCTCGCCTCTATGAGATAGCGCTGCGTCCAAGAACTTGTCTTTTTCAAGACACTAGCATCGGAACTAATCGCACCGGCTATCGTGGATATGGTGAGTTGGAAATCGATAAAGAAAGCATCTTAGAAGCCCTCTGGTGAAGGATAATATACGTAAAATGTGCTTATGATTGCAGAAAAGTTTATAAAACTAGAATGCCAATGATGAAATTGCAGTGACGAAGAACCGAGCCAAAGCGTATCGAACCGACAGGTTGTGATATGAAAAAACTAGTTTGTGTGATAGTTGCTGTGGTATTGGTTGCCATCGCTGGAATAGGTAGTGCCACAGCCGATACGTCTTCGTTCACCGACCCTACCAATGATCTGATCTACATTTACACCGGCGATCCCGCCCCGCCAGCGAGCTATATCGGCTATGTGGACGTTGTTAGGGGTGAGGCAAACAAAACGGGGAGTTCGTTAGAATTTTTCGTTGTGACAAATAGTAGTGGCCTCCCGTCTCTGAGCAATTCTACGTTCTGGAGCGTTTTACTGGACGAAGACGATGATCCTGTGGATAACTGTCCCGATTACCCTACTGCTGATGTGGACACTATGTATTCTGTCATCTACGATTCCGTAAAAAAGGACTGGAATATTGAGCGAGCAACGTACGAGATCTGGGGTTGGGATGTAAAACCTACAAGCGCAACCTGGGGCATGACCTCGACATGGCCTGACGGTGAACTGATCGTTCATTTTTCGATACCGCTTACCGAATTGGATGAGTTAGGCGACATGCTACCCTGGAAGGTAAAGACAGAAACTGAATTCATCGGAGATTTAGCTCCGGATGTAGGACTGATTTATCTCGGCGACCCCCCACCCGAGCCCTGGATCTACCATCCCGATAACGGTTCGTGGATTTCTAACGTTACCGGTATAGGGGCAATTGAAATGAACAATGCGGGTGATATCGTATCCACCGTATTCGAATATTCTTCAGATGGCGCACCATGGCATAGCATATCAATCGACTACGATGGTCGGGCAAATACGTGGCCTCATGAGGTTTATAACGCAAGTTGGGATGGCTGGGGTGCCGTGTGGAACACGACGGGCATGCCTGAAGGGTGGTATTACATCCGGGCAACGATGACTGATAACCGGAGCCAAACGGGGCAAAGCCAAATTATGGTTTATGTAGACCCAACGCCGCCTACGCTTACCATTGTTCAGCCCGCTTTCGACCAGGTGGTCAGTAGCACCTTCCGAATTAATGTTACCACTGAAGATGAAGATCTCAACAGCATGATCTTTTCCGTCTTCAGAATGGATACATCTTGGTATGCAGGGGTAGAAAAGAACGTCCCGCATACGCCGCAGGGATATGGTTGTGGACCGGCAGCAGCAGCTGCTTCTCTGCTCTGGTTAAACAACTACACAAACGCAAGCGGTATCAAAATTTTCGATGACCTGGTTCCTCCAGAATTAGAAGAGCCTGAAAATTTGACGGAAAAATGCACAAAATGTTCAAGACGAAGGACAACATCCTAACAGGGCAGCATCTCACCAATGACTCTGACCTAGTTGCCGGATTGAAGGAGTACGTTAAGGAGCGAAAAGATGAGGGTATGAAGGAGGAGTTCGTGGTCAAGGCGGTTGGCAGACAAAAAACTGCTACGTATGATACGTTACCTCAAAACACGAATTGGGTAGAATTCTATAAGACAATGCTTCCTCACGAGGATATCTTGCTCATTTTAGAAGGAAAGGAAAAAAATGGCAATGATTGGGGGCACATGGTCACAGCGAATAGTCTTCGACCATCAGTTAAAGAGATATGGTGGACACCAGATGGCTGTATCTGGCTGCAAAAGCCGCCCTATCTAATAGATTTCATGGATCACAATGAAGACACCGGCTACCGGGAGGTCGAGATGGACGAAAATGGAAACATAACAGGGCTAGAAAAATACTACACGGAGCTTTCGGAAGAGAATCAAACGATTTACAGTATGATTGTATTCTCTCCGAAAACAGCCTATGAAGACTTGTGGACGGCATTAATGGAGAACCAGAGTACTCACTCTGATTGGATGCCAATCGGCAAGGGGATACCTTCTCTCGAATTGCAAGAATTATGCTTCAATTGGAATACCACGAGCATAGCGGATGGTAGTTATCTCTTGATGGCAACGGCAATAGACGAAGCGGGCAACGAAGCCTCGGACATAATCTGGACAACCGTGGATAATAGTGCTCCGACCACGACGAAGACCATAGGCGAACCTGAATCTGGAGATGGCTCTTATCTTACCTCAGATACCGCGATCGCGTTGAGCGCAGCTGACGGTGAGGGTATCGGTGTCGACTCGCTCTATTACAGGATATGGAATAACGGGACATGGAGCGACTGGACGTGGATTTATTGCGGCCCTGTGATAGTCGAAGGCATGTCAGACTCACACGATTTTGAGGCTGGGGATTGTATGGCAAATTTCACGCTACCCGGGAATTGCACGCACCACATAGAGTATTATGCGGTCGACATAGTGGGCAATAATGAGACGATACAGAATCAAACGCATATCGTGGATAACGAAGCGCCTATTACGTTGAAAGACGTCGGCGAGCCAAGCTATTATGTTACTAGCACGACACTCGGAGAGCACTGGATCATTACCAATGGAACATATCTCCTCTTAAACGGGGCTGATGATTGTTGTAAGATAGATGAAATTTACCTGAAGAACAACGGAAGCAAAACCTATTTTATCAGGGTCAAACATAAGAACGGATTCAAAGACACGATTATTACACCGGGCGAAAGAAAAAAAATCACTCCAGAGCGTGAGTATACAAAGTTAACTATAACTATTTCTGAACGCAAAGGCGGAAAAAGCAATCTTATTATGAAGGAAGACCTTAATTGTTCGGTGCTTAAATTCCTCGCTTTGTTAGGAACGTATGAAAAAGTGGGCGACCGTTATACGTATAACGAAAGTATAGGCCCTTCGCCGTTCGGAATCACGGATTTGCTTCTGGAGGAGTTTTCTTTGAAAGAGTGCAAAGGGAGTGCGCTGAAATGCTGGTCGGGAATGAACGCCACGATGTACAGGGAATGGTACAATGGAGCATGGAGTGAGTGGGGAGAATATACGGAACCGTTTACGTTAGAAGGCGGCGGGATCCATTATCTGGAATATTATAGCGTAGATGTCCTTGCCAACCAGGAGGACGTGAATAATGAGACTTTTTTTGTAACAGATGAGTTACTGGAGCCGTTCTTTGTCACACCCTCGAACAGATCGCTCGTTTACAATAACGTTACCTTATGGGCTGGAGAAGCAACAGGGGGAGAAGTGAGTTATGCGATGTTCTGGTATTCTGCTGATGGCGTGAATTGGACGTATATCGGGATCGACGACGATGGAAGTGAGCCAACGGTTGGCGGAGAACTCGTTAATGCGTCAGATTGGGGAGATGGATGGCGTGTGTACTGGAACACCTCGGGCATCGAGGAGGGGGTGTATTCTATCAAGGTGGATATGTATGGGTTGGGAGGAATAGGAACCGCGCAAATAGATGTTTATGTGGATCCTACTCCGCCTGTACCACGAATTCACGAGCCTTTTGATGAGGATGTAGTTCATGGCACCGTACAGCTCAGCGTGAATACGACTGATGAAAATGTCAGTTGGGTGCTGTGGGAATATGCAAACAAGACGGAGTATTATGAGAAAGGTGTGGACGAGAAGATTCAGTTCAATTATTGTCGAAATATCAGCGGTAAGGATTTGAGCGCTGTGTGTTGTGGCCCAACGGCAGCAGCAAGTTGTCTGAAATACTGGGCTGAGCATGGCTATCCGAATATTACGAGGAATGGAACCATTAACCAATCGGAATTGGTCGAGCGATTAGCGCGATTGATGAGGACCGACGGGAACGGCACTTCAGTCTCGAATTGTAAAAAGGGGATCGATAATTATCTGAAAGAGTGCGGGTATGGATATAGTAATCCGCATGGGCTTACCGTTGATATTGAAACTGATACGAACAAACTGAATTTTACACGATATCGAAATGAGCTGGAGGCAAACAGGGAGAATGTACTCTGGGCTTATAAATGGAATCACAACACCAGTTCCTGTAAGTGGAGAAACGGTCACTGGGTTGTTGGGAAGTCGGTCAATAATACGAGAAGTGGGAATGTGAGTCACGAAGTGGATATTATGTGCCCGACGTATGGGAATGTGAGCAACGTGAGGATGTATGATAACGGCACTTTTTATCGCCCCGATGTGGGTTGGCGATATCCTTCGGCAATGGTGACGGTATCAGAAAAGGGTTCCTTTGAGGATCCTGACTGGGTTGAAATAGCTAATGTAACCGATCCTGCGGGCGGATGGGCTGCACTATGGGATACTCTAGAAGTAGCAAATGGCTATTACTTTATTCGTGTAACACTGGTAGATGAAACGGGTAATGATGGGAAGGATATAATCGTGGTCAAGGTGGAGAATGCTCCTTTGGCATTCTTTGATACGGGTGAAGGCACCTATCCAAGCATAGAAGGTAGGCACAATGGAACAATCAAACCCGCACGTGATCTCAACGTCAATAAGATGTACACCTACCCCTGTGTCGGAACAGGCGGGCATACCGAGTACGTGAAGATCTGGAACACCACTGGTTGGAATGTATCAGCGGCGTGGAACGGTTACAAAAACGATTGGCAGACCATTTCGTTCGATAAGCCTTTCATGCTTCGAGCAAACGAAACCTACAACTATACCATCGTCACGGGCTCCTATCCGCAGATTATTCACGAGCCGTCATGGAATGCAACCGGCGGAATAATCACGTGCACCTCATTTGAAGATGCAAATGGAATGATATATGAAGGCTGGATTCCGGCAATAAAGCTCGAATAATTGAGCTGAGTCCCTTCTTATGTGGGTTTTATTGGTAAATTCCTGATAACAGCTCCCCCTCTTCTTGATTGTATCCACGCACACAAGCGAGCTTCCACCACACGAAAATTCTTTTTTACGACTGTTCAACACACATCATACGTAAACAAAAGACACGAGGACACGCACGTGAATATCGAACCATCTATAAAGGGCAGTTCTGATGCGAGATCTCAGAAGAAAGAGGAAACTGAGGGCGTAAAGACCTTATTGGGCGATCCCAAAAAGGCCATTATCACACTCGCATGGCCAATGATCGCGGCAATGTCCATGCAAACAATTTATAATCTTGTCGACGCCGTGTGGGTTTCTGGCCTCGGTGCTGATGCGCTCGCTGCGATTGGTTTCGTCTTTCCCTTTTTCTTCATGGCTATGGCATTGTCCAATGGCTTGGGTATAGGCGCGGGTTCAGCGCTTGCCCGCCGGCTTGGCGCGCGGGATAAGGCGGGTGCAGACAATGTGGCGGTTCATACCATCTGTATAATGGTGTTAACAGTCGTGGTGTTTACCGTACCGCTTTTCGTCTTCACAGAAGAGTTATTCGCCCTCATTGGCGCGGGTAAGACCTTAGGCATGGCTGTCGCGTATGGGCGGATTATCTTTGCCGGGAGTATTTTCATCTTTTTCACGAACATCGCGAATGCGATACTGCGGGGTGAGGGGGATGCCAAACGAGCCATGTATGCCATGGCCCTGGGCGCGGGTCTGAACATCGTCTTGGACCCTATTTTCATCTACACTTTTGGTTTGGGTGTTGCCGGTGCCGCGTGGGCTACCATATTCTCGCTGGGCGTCACCTCGGTTATCATGCTAAACTGGCTGCTTTTCAAAAAGGATACCTATGTCTCCTTTGATTTTCGCGATTTCCGCTGCGATAGGAAGATAATCAAGGATATTTTCGGCGTTGGTCTACCAGCGGCGGCGATGCAGCTCTCCATGTCATTCACCATGCTGATATTGAATGTCATAATCGTCATGGTAGGTGGCACAGATGGAGTGGCGATCTATTCCACAGGATGGCGTGTAGCAAGTATAGCGGTCCTACCGACGATCGGTATCGCCACCGCCGTCGTCCCGGTAAGCGGTGCTGCGTTTGGTGCACGCTCCTTTGAGAAGGTCAGTATAGCGCATCTTTATGCGATAAAGATAGGTTTTCTGATGGAGACGGCGATCGCGGTGGCAACGTTCATTCTCGCCCCGCAGATAGCTGCGGTATTTACGCAGGTCGAGGCGGCAGCGCATATAGCTCCTGATTTGACACTCTTTCTCCGGATAATCTGTCTGTTCTATCCCGCAATATCGTTCGGCATGCTCTCGTCGTCGGTCTTCCAAGGTACGGGGAAGGGGATGTATGCATTGCTTGTCACGATTTTACGTACAATCATTCTAACGCCGTTGCTTGCGGTTGTATTCGCATTCTACCTTGAATGGGGCCTTGTGGGCGTCTGGTGGGGTCTGGTTGCCGCAAATATCACGGGTACAACAGTCGCATTCGCATGGGCAAGGCTATACATACGGGGACTGATGAAAATGACGATAGATTAGAAAACGCTAGAAGCTTTGCTTTTGACGTTCTCTATTTGTAATACCCTGCTTCCTTCAGAATCGCCACCACGTCCTTGTTCCCAAGGTCGTACCACTTCTTATACGCATCAGCGACGGCGAACGTCCTCCCCGCTCTTACGTTCAAGCAGACAATCGTGTCAGCTTCGGGTCCGATCGTCTGAAGAGCACTCATTGAAGCGGTTGGCACAGCCACGACGAGCTCCTTAGGCTCCTTTTTCCGCAACGATGAGAGTGCGACGAGCATGGTAAAGCCGGATGCCAAACCGTCATCAACAACGATTGCCGTTTTACCCGTGATATCAGGGAAAGGCTTATCGTCGCGAAACAGTTTCAATCTCTTTTTGATTTCTTCTTTTTCCGCTGCGATACAGCGCTCAATCTCTTCTTGCGTCAACCCCAGAAGAGCTAAAAGCGGCTCGTTAAACAGAATAGTGCCATCCCCCGAGAGTGCACCAAAACCCGCTTCCTTATTCCAGGGTATATGGATCTTCCTCACGACCAACACCTCAAGAGGCACTTGTAACCGCGTTGCAAGCACGGCAGCTACGGGCACGCCGCCAGCCGGTATCGCGAATATGACCGCATTCGTTCCTGCATAGTCCTTAAGCTTTTCCGCTAGCACCGTACCAGCATGAGGGCGATCCTCGAATACAAACGTTTTGTTTCGTAATCGCGGTTCTTCGATGAGTTTTCCACTTTTCCTTTCTCTAGCCAGGGACAACAGCACTCCTCCCTAAACGGTGACGCCTATTGCAGCTCCATTAGTCTACGCTTCACCACTTCGACATGCCCTTTGACTTTCACTCGTGGCCATACATAGGCGATTGTCCGTCCCCTCGGGGTCTATTAAAAACGTACTGCGAACAACGCCCCAGAACTCCCTGCCGTATAATTTCTTCAACTGCCACACGCCGTATTTTTCCAAAACTTCATGGTCCCCATCACTCAGCAGCGCTACCTTGAGCTGGTACTTCGCCGCAAACTTAGAATGGCTTTCCACCGAATCGGCACTCACACCGAGAACGACGGCATTTAACTTCTCAAACTCGTCTAATGCGTCGGTAAAATCGACAGCCTCACGTGTACAGCCGCTGGTATTATCCCGAGGATAGAAGTAGAGAATGACCCATGTGCCTTTGAAGTCGTGCAGGCAAGCCTCCTTGTTATCCTTGTCAGGGAGGCAAAAGTCCGGTGCGAGGTCTCCTATCTTCAAATCACTTTGTTGCGCAGTCATCGTAACACCCCCAATGATCTATTCTCTGTGGGATACTTTCTTACCACTCCTGTAAATAGAGTATATAAATTCACGTATAAAGAGATAACTAAAAAGGTGATCCACTATGTTGAAACGGGCTCTGGGTCTCTGGCATATTACGTTGATGAGCGTCGGCGTCATTCTCGGTGCGGGTATTTATGTGATCATCGGCGAGGCAGCGGGCCTCAGTGGCGCTGGATTGTGGCTCTCATTCATTTTTGCCGCGCTCGTTGCTTCCTTTACCGGTTTGAGCTATGCAGAACTCGCGTCTCGGTTTCCCCATGCCGGAGCGGAATACGTTTACATTGTGAATAGCTTCGGTCGAACGCTCGCGTGGATTACCGGCTGGCTGCTCATCGTGAGTAGTGTTATAGCGGCGGCAACCGTAGCGGTCGGATTTGCAAACTACTTTTCTGCCCTTTTTCATACCACGGTGATAGTCATTGCAATTGCCACCGTGCTGGTATGCGGCATTATTCTCATAGCGGGCATAAAAGAAACCGCGTTTATCACCATTCTCTTCACCGTGATCGAAGTGAGTGGCTTGATCATAATCATTCTCATCGGTGTGCCCTACCTGGGGTCAGTGGACTACATGGAGCTCGCAAATGGGTTACAGGGGGTGATCGAAGCGGGCGTTTTAATCTTCTTCAGTTACATCGGGTTTGAGAGCATTGCGAGACTTGCGGAAGAAACCCGAGAACCTGAACGTACCATACCCAAGGCGATTCTCCTCTCTATCGCGATAACGACGGTCATTTACATCCTCGTTGGCATTGCTGCGGTAAGCGTTGTGCCGTGGCAGGACCTCGCGCAAGCAGAAGCGCCTCTTGGGTTGGTTGCACAGCGTGCGTATGGCGATCAACTCTTTGCCGTGCTCTCGGTCATTGCTTTATTCTCGACCTTTAATACCGTGCTCATACTGCTTCTGAGTGGATCGCGCCTCGTTTACGGTATCGCGGAATACCGAGCACTTCCTCGTGTATTCTTGTCCGTGAGCAAGAAACTTCGAACGCCGTGGTTCGCGATCATAAGCGTCGTGCTCGCCTCGCTCTGTTTTGTCTTTGTTGGTGATTTGGCGACGATCGCGAATCTAGCGAACTTCACCGTATTTATCATATTCCTCCTTGTTAATGCCGCGGTCATTTATCTCCGCTACAAAGAACCGGTCGTAAGCGGATTCAAAACTCCTATTACTATCGGTAAATTGCCGCTTTTGCCGCTGTTTGGGTTAGTGACATCGCTCTTTATGCTCTTTAACCTTCCGCTTGACGTGCTCGCGAAGGGCAGCGCGCTTGTTCTTTTAGGCTTCATTGTTCACATCATTCTCAAGGTCAGCGTGAAGGAGGAGTTATTTTGAGACGATAACAAAAAGCAATCGCCTGGTTAGAGGTTCCGGCAAACACATTTGACGTGCTCGTCACGATAACTCCATGCCTCGCGTGTGCGGTGGTCATAATTCATCTATCTAAAAGGCATTTTTTTCACAACAATACCTCCTGGTTGACCTATTCTTATTGGGCATAATCACTGCGTACAAAAAACCGAAAAGCTTATCTCCTACTTCTTGACAACGGTTATCTTTGTGGGGTGCATCACGGGTGAAGAAGAAAGGCGTGAAGGTTTCGGGTTTAATTGTGGTTTTGGTTCTGCTTGGCGGCGCGATAAGCGGTATAGTGAGCGCGGTTAATCAATCTGTTATGCCGTCCGGCGAGGATGGTGCTTCTGCGCAAACGGCAACGCTACACTTCAGCTATGGCTGGAACGCTATCTCCGCACCTGTTACCGACAGTCGCAGTATGGGCGGAATCTTCATTACTCAGGTGCCCGGCTTCTACGCGGTTTATTCATGGAATAGCGATTTTCAGTGTTGGACAATAGAGGATTTGAGTGATGCACTTGATCCGGCAAAAGGGTACGTTATTTGGTCCACTGGTGACGCGGAAGTCGAGTTAACTGGGGAACCCGCGACCTACAGTCCGAACTTGAAATCTTGGAGCCTCATTGGCGTCGGAGCTTATCCGGTCAATTTATCTGCTGATTAATATGCGTACCGGTGGAACACCTCTATTTGGGATTATGAATCGACACACCACTTGGAACCCGGTAAGGGCTATTTCGTATGGCCTGGTGATAATGTTGGTACGCTCGTGCCACCATATCCTGAGAATAAAGCCCCGGTGCTCGTTATTGATGTCAGTCCGTTATCAGCCAACGTATCGGAAGAGATTACTGTTAATACTTCAGGGACATACGATGAACCATCAAGTGTTCTTTTACGGATAGATTGTGATTGGGGCGATGGAACAGTAGAAACTCAGTGGTTTCAGCCGTCATATGCTCCAGCACCGATCTTCGCTCATAGCTATACGAAAGGAGGGATCTACACTATTACCGTTGTTGCTACGGACATATACGGTGCTGTGGATATGCAGGAGGCAACAGTAACAATTTACCCATTATCTTCTAACACCATTTACGTCCCTGACGATTACGAAAAGATCCAATGGGCGGTAGATAATGCTAGTGCGGGAGATACGATTATCGTCAGAGATGGGACTTACACCGAGAATGTGGATGTGAACATAGATAATTTAACGATTCAATCTGAGAATGGATCTGAGAATTGTATTGTCCAAGCTGCGAATTCAAATGACTATGTCTTTGATGTAATGGCGGATTATGTGAACATATGCGGTCTGACGATTGAAGGCGCAACAGAATTAGAAAACGCCGGATTTTATCTTCACGCTAATAAAGGTTGCTACATTATCAACAATACCGTATCGAACAACTACTACGGCATCTGGCTGCTTTATTCGAGTAACAACACACTAACGAACAACACGGCCCATTCGAACATTAGGGCTGGTATTCACTTGCTTTATTCGAGTAGCAACATGCTCGCAAACAATACCGCATGGAATAATAAGTGGTGGGGCATTCGTTTATGGAATTCTGATGAAAATATACTAACTAGTAACATAATGAGAGGAAATTGGTACAACTTTGATATTGAAAGTCGTGACCAAAAACATTCTGAGTATATCCAGAATATAGACACGAGTAACTTGGTGGATGGAAAACCAATCTATTATTGGGTAAATCAAAGGGATAAACAGATACCAAGTGATGCTGGTTTTGTCGGCATTGTGGACTGTATAAATATAAGTACAAAAAATGTGACATTAATGAATAATTTCCAAGGAGTGTTGCTTTCCTTTTCACGAAATTGCCTGATAGAAAATAGACTTGTTGCTAATTAAAGGCAATCGTCACTAAGGGGCTTTTAAATAGGATATGCTCTGTGTTATCAGCTATGATAAGCGTTAACAGGGCTTTAAGGAGCGATAGGTTGATAAGAGCCACGACAGGGCTATCCGCAC
>DATKXZ010000007.1:0-2699 GCA_035528755.1 Desulfobacteria bacterium
GGTAGTACGGAATAAGTTCATGCAGGGCGTAGAAGTGAAGGACATAAAAATAGGAACCGAGGTACTAACGGGAGAAGGTGGAGATAAGGCGAACGTATCGTCGCTAGAAATCACACTGGTTGCAAAAGCCAAGGAGTGAGTGAAAAGGGGAGTTATGCGAATTTAATCTAAGAGCTATCTCTCTTAGTGTACATCCTCTTTTTTTCTTTTTCTTTTTTACTTTACATTTGATTCGGGTTGTTGGTTTGTGTGGAATATTTACTTATACCAGGCTGCTATTACTTCTCTACATAAGCGATGTTCGCGAGAAGGCATATCATTTCGACTCGTGATTTCACGAAGGAAGAGATAGATTACATATTGAACAGAGCGGAGGAGTTAGAGATCTACGCACAGGGGTCTGAGAAGAGCTCTGGGAAGAAGAGCGATTTATTAACGGGGAAAATACTCGCCAATCTCTTCTACGAGCCCAGCACACGGACACGACTCTCGTTTGAAGTGGCAATGAAGCGGTTGGGCGGAGAGGTCATAAACGTATCATCGCCGGAGACGAGTTCCGCAGCAAAAGGCGAAAATTTGGTGGATACCATCCGGGTGGTATCTAAATACAGTGATATCATCGCGCTCCGGCACCCTAAGGAAGGCGCATCTCGAATGGCTGCTTCGTTCTCTTCCGTTCCGATAATAAACGCAGGCGACGGCGCGGGGCAGCATCCCACGCAGACTTTGCTCGATTTATACACTATTAAGAAGGAGCGACTGCTTGATCGGCTCAAGATCGCGTTGATCGGTGACTTGAAATACGGACGGACAGTCCATTCGCTAGCGTACGCCCTGTCTTTATACGGTGCGAAGCTCTTCTTTGTTTCTCCTGAAGCGTTACAGATGCCGGAAGAGATAAAGATGGACTTGAAAGAGGCAGGCGCGGATATTTTCGAATCAACGGATATAAAGGAGGTTATAAGTGACGTAAACGTGTTATATCTGACGAGAATACAACGGGAGCGGTTCCCTGACCCTGCGGAGTATAATAAAGTTGCCGGAACGTATCGCATAACGACCGACCTGATAAAAGAGAACAGGGAGGTGGTAATTATGCATCCGCTCCCTAAGATAGACGAGGTAGACGCGGAAGTGGATCAGACCGTGAATGCGCGATATTTCACTCAGGCGTTCTACGGTGTTCCCGTGCGAATGGCGGTTCTTTCTATATTACTGGAACGTTCAAACTAAATAAAAACTAAAGGCAATAAACGGAGAGAAAGAGAAGGAAAAAGAAGATGGGAATAGATATGCAAGCGGAGATAGAAAGCGTTATAGACGCGGTAAGGGCTCATCATGAGCTGTATACAAACGCATTGCCGCTGATCGCGAGTGAGAACGTTACGAGCAATCCGGTACGGATGCTGCTCGCGTCCGATTTGTCGCACCGATATGCAGAAGGCGATGTGGGAAACCGGTTTTATCAGGGCTGCAAATACATAGACGTGATAGAGGAGAAAGCGATACGCTATGCCAAGGAACTGTTTGATGCTGAACATGTAAATGTGAAGCCGATTTCAGGCGTAACGGCGAATATCGCGACTCTTTTCGCGCTTACTTCGCCACGGGACAGGATGATAGCGCTATCCGTACCTAATGGGGGCCATATAAGCCATTCAAAATATTCCATTCCCGCGATGCGGGATTTGGAGCTGTATAATTTTCCCTTTGACATAAACGAAATGAACATCGATACGGATAAGATGCTGAAGGCGATACGGCAGAACAAGCCCTCGCTCTTGCTTTTTGGTGCCAGTCTCTTCCTCTTTCCACATCCAATTACGGAGGCGCGAGAAGCCGCAGACGAAGTGGATGCGAAGATCGTGTACGATGCCTCACATGTGTTGGGACTCATAGCAGGCAAGCAATTCCAGGATCCGTTGCGGGAAGGAGCAGACGTGATCGCGAGCAGCACGCATAAAACTTTCCCGGGACCGCAGGGTGCGATAATCCTGTGTAAGACGAACATAAAGAATGAAATAGATCAGGCGGTATTCCCCGGAACGGTGAGTAATCATCATCTCCATCACGTTGCGGGATTGGCAGTGTCTCTGGTCGAGATGCTGGAGTTCGGCGAAGCATACGCAGCCCAGACGGTAGCAAATGCAAAGACGTTGGCTCAGAGTTTATATGAGGCGGGTTTTGATGTTCTCTGTGAACATAAAGGATTTACGGAGTCACATCAAATTGCGATTGATGTTAGTAACTATGGTGGCGGGGCGGCGGTAGCCGAAAAATTAGAGCTCGCGAATATTATTATCAATAAGAACCTGCTGCCGTCCGATAGGGATCCTAATAAGCCCACCGGGATCAGGTTGGGCGTGCAGGAGCTGACGAGGATAGGAATGAAGCAATCTGAGATGAAGGAGATAGCAGCCCTTATAGCGCGTGTTGTACGCGGTAAAGCGGATGTAGACGCGATAAAGGCTGAGGTACAAGAGTTGAGGAAAGATTTTCAGGATGCCGTGTATTGCTTTGATGGCAAATATGCGTACAAATTTCCTGAATTAAAATTGAATAGACTTGTTGCTAATTAAAGGCAATCGTCACTAAGGGGCTTTTAAATAGGATATGTTCTGTGTTATCAGCTATGATAAGCGTTAACAGGGCTTTAAGGAGCGATAGGTTGATAAGAGCCACGACAGGGCTATCCGCAC
>DATKXZ010000008.1:0-4307 GCA_035528755.1 Desulfobacteria bacterium
CATCTCGCAAAGATGGTTGCCTTTGCTGGAATGTCCTATACGGGGATGCTGGAAAACATCCTGAAAAGCGCTGCCGCACGCATGGCGCATCTGCAGGAGGGTGAAAAGAAAATACAGGAGATCGCAGAATCACCGGACGCAAGCGAGTAAAACGGAACATATATATCCATAAAATCTATCTCGAATTGAGAGGAAAAAGAGATGGAGCGACGTGACAGCTCACTTATAGAAGAGTATTTTCACATTGCACTTTTCAGCATGGAGATAGGTATGCATCCCAAGATACCGACGTATAGCGGCGGACTGGGTGTATTAGCCGGAGATATCTTGAGATCATGCGCAGATCTGAATGTCCCACTGGTCGCAGTTACGCTCGCCAGTAATAAGGGTTACCTATCCCAATACCTCGATGAAGAGGGGAACCAAACAGAAGGGTCGATGTGCTGGAGGATCCAGGATTTCGCAACACTCATGACCCCCAAAGTATCAGTCCCTATTGCGGGTAGGGCGGTGAAGGTACAGGCCTGGAAATACCTCATAACCGGTTTGGAGGGCCATCAAGTACCGGTCTATCTTCTTGATACCGACCTTTTTGAAAATAGCGATTCGGATAGGGAAATCACATCGTATCTCTACGGTGGCGATTTGAGCTACAGATTATCACAGGAGATAGTGCTCGGAATCGGCGGTGTACGCATGCTCGCGGCCTTAGGGCACACCGATCTCCGAAAATATCACCTGAATGAAGGGCACTCTGCACTGGCCGTGGTCGAACTGGCGAAGGAAATCAAAAAAAATTCGCCGAATCTCTCTGCTGGGCAGATTGAGGAGTTAGTACGTCAAAAATGTGTCTTTACGACGCACACACCGATTCCAGCAGGTCACGATATATTTTCGGTCGACTTGGTCAAAAGTCTCCTGAAAGGATACTGTGACGAGGCGGAAATCGATACCATTTGCTATAAAGACGAATTAAATATGACCTTACTCGCGTTAGAGCACAGCGGCCATATAAATGGCGTGGCGAAGCGGCATGAAGAAATTTCACGGAATATGTTCCCTGGTTATCCTATCGATTCGATAACGAACGGTGTGCATCATGTATTTTGGACTTCCAAACCGTTCCGCAGGCTGTATGATAAGCATACCAGCGGTTGGCGAAAAGATTCGTTTAATCTGAGGTATGTGATGTCAATACCACTGGAAGAGATTGTGCAAGCACATCGCGAGGCAAAGAGGATGCTGATCGATCTTGTTAATACAAAGCACCATATCGGGATGGATTATGATACCTGTACCGTGGGTTTTGCCCGGCGAATGGCACGGTATAAGCGGCCGCATCTTTTGTTCAGTAATCCGGACAGATTAGTAAGTATTACGAAAAATAGTGGCCCGATTCAGGTCATCATTGCGGGCAAAGCGCACCCTAAGGATACGTTGGGAAAGGAGCTGATAAAGAGTATCTTTGCCGCCATGAAGAGATTGGAAACGGATATAAAGATTGTATTCCTCGAAAATTACGATATGGAGCTCGCGCAGTTTATCACTTCGGGTGTGGACGTGTGGCTCAATACGCCGAAAATACCGTGTGAAGCATCGGGCACCAGCGGCATGAAAGCGTGCCTCAACGGCGTCCCGAGCTTGAGTGTGCTCGATGGCTGGTGGGTGGAAGGGTGCGTAGAGGGTGTGACCGGATGGGCGATAGAGACAAAGGTTGCAAATGTCTGCGAATTGGAAATGGATGATTCAGAAGAGGCGGAAAGCCTTTATAGGAAATTAGAACAGGTGGTATTACCAATGTTTTATACCGACCGCGAGAAATGGGCCCAGATTATGCGCTATGCCATTGCCTTTAATGGCTCGTTCTTCAATTCGCATCGAATGGTCCTGCAGTATCTCCTGAATGCTTATTTTGCAGAGTGAGCCATTTTTACCCTGTCATTCTGCTGAATGCTAAGGACTGGTACTCTCATCTCTCTTTTTGCTCACTACGTATCTCCAGTTACCTCGTCAAAAACCACCGCCACTTTTAATAACGGCTGCCGCTTGTTCTTCTTAAGGTAAGGGAAGATGAACTTTCACGTTGCACTCCAGCCCGTTGAGGAGGAAAATCCCGGGAGGACCAAGCATGCTATACTCAAACGACCGCACGCATCCTGGTCTCACTCAGTTTTCTCGGTTCCTCTTGGGAACAAAGTCATTCCCAACCGTGATTACCCCTATGAGGGGCTGTCCGTATTGATCAACGGCGAAAACATCCATTTCTTAGAGGGGGTAGCGGTCGGCGCGAAGATAGGAGGAGAGTACGTTAAGCTCGCTCCAAAGCAGGTGACCGTTTCGCCTTGGAAGCTGACGTATTATTATGAGAATGCGGCGGAGCACGTTCATCTCGTGACGAGCTACTACTTGATGAAGGGTGAAGGCGCACGCCAAAACGGCGTTACTGCGTGCATCTCGCTTGAAAGCAACGCATTAAGCCCTTACAGGGCTTGCGGGGTCGTGGGGCAGAGCCCCACAGCAGTCGTAATTGAGCCTTTGGTTGATATCCGACACATGTATGCGCATTCACTGCCCAAGGAGCTTTCCTGTAGAGCTTTACGTGATGGCATGCTAATCTGGCGGGGTAAGAAGTGTATTTCACTTCGAACGGCACATGCGTGTGAAGTGAGAACGGGGAAGAAGGAACTCGAGTGGTGGTATAAACTCGGCTCGGGATTCCGAGAGAAGACAGATGCCGGTGCGGTATTCACAGGAGAGCTAAAGAAACCAGTATCACTGGGTGAGATTGAGCTTCCTCTGGATAACACCGCTGCTGCGTTACTGGTGATAGCTTGCAGCGATTCAGAAATACAGCTTGAACGGCTGCACGAACGGGGGAAGGATTGGATGCGCGATGAAACAGAGGAGCAAAAGAGAGCTGAAGAAATGGTGAAATCCCTTGGTATTGGTGCAAAGGATGCGGCGATTGCGTTCCGGGCACTCGCGCTTTCGAAATTTGGCATGTATGTGAACGGTGAGTTTTTTTACGAAGCCGGTGATTTCTGGTTCCGAACACCGTGGTTCAGGGACTTGTTTGAAGGGATTATCAACAATATCGAGACCTTAACACGCCTTGGAGACACTGAAAAAATCAAGAACATCATTTTGCATTCGTTTGATTATCAGGACAGCTCTGGTAGAATTCCCAACCGATTTCCTGAACGGAAAACGGAGGATTTGGATCATAACAATGCAGACGCAACGTTTCTCGCATTTATTGCTGCCGGTGAGCTTTTAAAGAGGAACTGGGATGCTAATTTTGTCGCGTGGATTTTAGAACGGGCTGCATCCACCATCGCTCGTTTTAAGCAGAACGACGTGGACACACTGAACGGCGCGCCCGTTCTGCACGTAAACGGGCTCGTTTCCGTCGTTCCCGGGCATTCGTGGATCGATTCGAAACGCACCGTAGAAATCGCAGGGGAAAAAACGGAGGTCTCGGTACGAATACCTGATTCGTGGTTAGAAGAAGTGGGGGAAAAAGCTGAACTAAATAAGCCAACGTATCTTCTGCCTGAGATCAATGCACAATGGCTAAAAATGCTGAGCTGCTGCTCGCAGATAGCCATGAAGCTCGGTGCAGAAACGGAAATGTTTACGGTATTATTGGCAAAAGCGCGTGCAAATTTCAAGCGAGTGTTCTGGGATGCCACAGCGAGCAGCTTATACAATCTCGTTACTCTGACAGGGAAACAGGATACAACGTTCGGATCACCTGCCGTTGTTGCCGTCTCGTTACTGGCGGATGAAGCGGTTTTTACACACCAGGAATTGAGGAGCTTTATCAGAAGCGTGAAGCGGAATCTGCTCGTCGAACGGAACGGACTTCCGTTCGGGATACTCGTGAAGCAGTCTCAGAAGCGGACCTACTACGGTGATGAGGAATACCACGAGGCGATGGTCTGGCCGCGTGATACGCCGTATCTCATAAGGCTTCTGCGTTATGACCCCGACCCCGAAAAAGAAACGGTTGACGGGTTACTGAGGAGCAATTTAGACCACCAAATGAACGAAGGCTTCGTCTTTTACAACGGCGAGTTGTTCAGTCCCGATAATGGTGCAGTGGTTCCGGTGAAAAATCCGGTGCAGTTCTGGTCGCAGTGGGTGGACCCGTACCTAGAACCTTAGTTTTAAGATTGCTTGCACAGGTCTGCACCGCTTCTCAATCTCGGCTATTTCAGCCTCTCAATCTGAGATACGGCAAATTTGGTAAAAAACCCTTTATAAACGCGGTAAATCGCCCAGTGCTTTTCAGAATGTCGCTTCTG
>DATKXZ010000009.1:0-46508 GCA_035528755.1 Desulfobacteria bacterium
TTGAGTAGAGATGCGGCAGTTATCGGTAAGATCTTAGGATCGGTTACCAATTTGGTATCGAAGGTCAAGAACTTTTTAGGTTTCCATCCAATAGTTAACTTTAAGTGTCACTGCTGATAATGGATTGGTAGACGGCCTCTAATAGAAAGAAACAAATAAAATGAGCATCACTGATAATAACATGAGTTCTGAATCCCGCATCAAAACCATCACCAACCCAAAATCATGCTTCTTAGATTTATCATACACATCCGGGAGTTCTCCCAGCAGAATCGAGCGGATATTAACCGATTATTTTACGGGACGAGGATTTGAGGTGAAGACCGGCAGAATGACTCCGGGTGGTGAACCGAACGATCGTGGTATCCTACAGGTGATTAAATCGTGTAGTTTTGGCATTGTTGTGTATAACGAGTTCAGACACAACATCGGCTACGAATGGGGCCTTATGGAAGCACTCGATATGCCAGTAATACCCTTCAAAGATAAAAACACACATATAGACTTTGACAAAGATTTTTCTGACAAAAAGGGCATCAATTTCGTGCAGTATTCAGGAGATTCCGATGAAAAGGAGATTATAAAGGAATTGGAGAGCAGTGATAGTTTGAAAGCAGCGCTAGAAAACGTTGAAAGAAGAATAGGTGAGCGAATCAGTCCTGAAAAGACAGAGGAAGTTAAAGAAATATCGAGGTTACTTATCGAATCAAATATCCCGCTTGGTGGGATCACAGCCGATAAAGAAGGTCGTGTAATTATCGGTGTTGCCAGGGCACTGGAGACGGCATTTTCAGAAGTTAGAAAACTTACGTCAGAAGGTCATTTCTATCGTGCTAATGCCTACTATTACTCTGGAGATTTTGAAAATGCTGAGAAAGAATATAAAAAAGCACTTGAGGTTGAGCCTCATTCTGCAACTACTCATTATAATCTCGGAGTTTTGTTCACCGAATTAAAACGTTTTGAAGAAGCCGAGATGGAATACAGAGAAGTAATTAGGATTGATCAAGATTTTTCAATGGCGCATAATAATCTTGGGAGTTTGTTATACAATTTGAAAAGATACGAAGAGGCCGAGATGGCACTCCGTCAAGCTACAAGAGCTGATCCTGATTACGCATTTGCACACAACAGCCTCGGACTTTTGCTTGTTAAGTTAGGACAAGTTGAAGAAGCAGAAAAAGAATACCGAGAAGCAATAAGAATCAACCCCGATTATGCCGAGGCGCATAATAATCTGGGATATTTATTAGACGATTTGAGAAGATACGAAGAGGCCGAGATAGAATACCGAGAAGCAATAAGTTTAAAAGATAATTTAGCGGATAGGGGTGCAAAACCCCATAGTAATCTTGCGGTTGTGCTATACCATTTGAAGAGATATGAAGAGGCGGAGGCGGAATTCCGAGCACTAATAAGAATTACTTCAGATTATGCTGATGCTTACTATAATCTTGGTATTTTATATTCACAAACGGGGAGATTAGGAGAAGCAAAAAAAGAATTAAAGACTGCTAGGAGACTGTTTGAGGAGCAAGGACGAGCTGAGGATGTGAAGATAGTGGAAAAGTTGCTGAAGTCGCTTTGATACTTCTAAACTGCTATTTCTTCGTCAGCTTCTCGATCGTAATGCTCTTGCCACAGGTGTTGCACTTCACGCGGTACGGTTTTTTTTGAAGATGAGGCGCGATTCTTGCTTGTGATATACGTACGCAAGAACTCTCACGTTTTTAAACCAACCTCTGCCACACCGCAGCTTTAACTTAACATTCTTCCGGTTTGATAGTATAAGTATAAACGAACATACCCAAAAAAGGAAGAATAAAGGGGTGAAGCTGAGCATGTTGCGGCATTTTACCTTGGAATATTGGATCGATGAGGGGTGGTACATCGGGCGACTCAAAGAAGTTCCCGGCGTATTTAGCCAGGGCGAATCCCTGGCAGCGTTAGAAGAGAATATCCGTGACGCATACCACTTGATGATAGAAGATGAAATTCCGCATCGGACTATGGTGCAGACAAAAGAGATAGGTATAGTGGTGTGAACCGAAACGGCGTGAGCTTGTCAGGGAGTTAGGAGATGGTGGCTGCTATTTGAGCCGCCATGGTAAAAAGCATGATATCTACGTGAACCCAAAAACCGGGAAGAAAGCCCCTGTACCTCGCCACTCAGAACTAAAGAACAGTCTTTGCGACCTAATCAGAAAGCAGCTCGGACTCAAATAACTGATGGAGCATCGTTTCTTATCCGCGCATAAAAAGCTATTTCTTTGACAGCTTCTCGATCGTAATGCTCTTACCACAGTTATTGCACTTCACGCGGTACGGTCTCTTTTTGAAGAGTACGGCGCGATTCTTGCGCCACATTACTACGGTGCCCGTCTTCTCGCCCTGCTCGTTCTGCAATTTCCTGCTCGTGATGTATGCAAGCTCATTTATATCCGTTATACCTTCAGGTAGTTTCATCTTCTGTTTCTGCTCCTAATAATTTGTCTAGTAGGCCTACTTCTTCCTCATCAGCTTTCGGCTCCTCTTCTTTGTCATGAAGCACACACCATTTCAGCAACACGCCCTCATCCAGCTTCTCCACACGCAGCAGCTCCAGCTTCACTGGCGCATCTCGCTCGCCAAATCCCGGCCCGTCCACGAGTGTCGGTGCGGTCTCACCGCCCAGTATCATATTCCCGACGTACGTGTAGATCTCGTCAACGAGCTGCTGCGAGAGCAAGGACCAATTAAGCCTTGCACCGCCCTCGACCATCACTCTGCGTACGCCATTCTGCCACAGCACGTAAAGGAGCTTCTTCAGGTCCACTTCATCCCTGCCGCAGACCAGAACGTCCGCTTTCTCGCCCAGCTTGCCCACGTCCTCCACAATCGCTTGTTGCGAGATCGCAATGATCCGTTTGCCCACGCCCTTATCCAGGATATCAGCGTCAACCGGCGTTCGCGCCTTACTGTCCACGACGACACGCAGCGGATTTTCGTCCTTACCCGTGCTCATCCTTTTCCCTCGGTGCTTCTTCGATTTTACCGTCAACGACGGGTTATCCGCCAGGACGGTGCCGATACCAACCATAATCGCATCGCATTCCGCCTTCAGCGAATCCACCCGCTCAAGATCTCTCTTGCCGCTTATTCGCGTTTGCGTTCGATCGATCGTGGCTATTTTACCGTCCGCGCTCATTGCTGCGTTGATAAAGACAAACGGGCGCTCTATTTTCTCATAAACCTCTTCAGCGCCCTCGCCCGGCTCGCTCTTCAAAAAGTCCTCCAGGGTTACGCATTTCTCCATTTTGCTACGGGTTTATCTGGACGTGCTATATGATTCCTACCTCCACTTTTATAAACCTTCAGTAAATAACCGTATCAAGCGAATCCTCCCTGAGTGCAGCTTTTAGCTCCCGTGATATCCGCCTGCCGGTGCTCATCGGCTCATCGTAGAGCAGTTGCGAGTACGGCGAGCCGTTAATGTACAGATTGGTACCCGCGACGATGCGTGCCGAGATCTCGAACGCGATAAATTCCAGATCCTCTTTGCAGATCGTTTCTATGCAGAACGGCCCGGTCAGACCAGGACTGAACAGCTCCTGTGAGGTCCGGATCACTTGCTGGCCCATTTCCAGTATCCGAGGCAGGAGCGACTCGCGAACGACAACCGGGAGATTGCCCGTGACGACAAATGAAGGCTCCTGCTGGCGGTCCCGGAGTATATGAGCCATCCGAGCGATGCCATCAATGTTGGATTCGTACCGGATGTCCATACTGAGGAGCTCCAGCCGGTCAGTCAGCGGCGAGTAGAAATAGTGCGGGTAGAACCGCGTTCCTATTACGAACTCCTGGATGGTGAACCTATCCTTATCCTTCAGTTCCAGTTTCCTGTGCTTCTCCTCAAATTCCGCTGGATTACTGGCAAGAATGTAGTCTCTCCCGCCTTTAGCGCCCGGGAACTTCACCATTACCAATCGATCGATCTCCGCAGGGTCTTTGAACTCCCGGGGCAGTTTCAGACCTGCGCGCTCCAGCCATTCCCGCTCCTTATCGCGGTCCGATTCCCAGTCCAGCACCCTTCGGTTACCGAACATGGGCACAAAGAGCTCGTTCTCTATCCTGACGGGAGAAAGGTACTCGACGAAGGAGCCGTGTGGAATAAGAACGACGTTTCGCGCTATCAGTTCCTCCTGGAATTTTCGCTCCAGGATCTGCTGGAAATTCTCGACCGTGAGGAGTTCATCAGCGAGTCCGAACTGCTTATAAACCACTTCAGTGCCGCGTTTACAGATTACCAGGTTCTTGAAGCCCTCGTCCCGCGCGCCTTTCAGTATCTGGAGTGCGGTATGGCTTCCTATCGTGGCTACCGTTATGTTCTCTTTATCGTAGCTTGCCAGAATCTCCCAGATCGCGCGCTGGTCTATCATTTATTTAGCTCAGGTAACCGTCTCGTCCAACCGGTTCTGTTGAATGGCTTTCTGGAGTTCCATTGCCACTCGCTTACCTACCGAAAGCGATTCGCCATAGTAGTAGCCGGAATACGGCGTGAACATGGTTCCGGGAGATCCCTGGACTCGCATGGAGATGTCAAAGACGACCGCGGTCTCTTTCGGAGGCCCCGGCGTGAACGAAGCCTGTAACGCAAAGGGGCCAACGATTCCCGGAGGGTACTCGTCCCGTGCCACGCGTACGAATTTCTCGCCGAGTTCGAATATCTGCTCTAAAAGTGATTCTTTCACCGTGCAGGCGATGTGTCCGGCTTCGATGGCCTTGATACCCATGTGCTTCAATGCTTCTAACTGCTGCGGTGCGGGAAGGCGTAGAATCCCGTCCAGATTGGTCTGTCTCCTGGTGTCCGTCCCCAAAAGCTCCAGCCGCTGGTCCAAGAGCGAATAGAAATAATTGAAGTTGAACTGCGCACCCATCACGAATTCCTCGATTACCGCTCTCTTCAGGCCTGCCTCCGTTATCTTCCCCGCCCGGATCATCTGCTCGGAATTCGTGTAAAATTCATCGGGCGAGGATGCGAAGAAGAATGCACGCTCGTACGTACGCTGAGCCTCCGGCGCTTTTACCAGAACCAGGCGGTCTATTTTCTCAGGGCTCTCATACGTTCTGGGATAGGGGATCCCGCCCTTCTCCATCAGATAATACTGGTTCCTCGGCGCGTCGCGCTCCTCTGCCCGGAGCATGCTTCTCGAACCTAACAGCGGCAGCAGGAATTCGTCTTCGATCCGGTCAAAGCCCACGTAGACCTCGAACGATCGGTGCGGGATGAAAATGACGTTATTATCACGCATCTGGCTCTGCACGCTCTCATCGGTTATGTCCGAGAACTTGTCGAGGATGATGGTCTGATCCACGACGCCGAATGAGTTCTCCGAACGATAGTAGCGGTCATACGTCTTCTCCCTGCCCTTCTGGCACACCACCAGCGTTCGGAAGCCAAAGTCTTTCGCGCCTCGACATATGTCCAGTGCGGAATGTGATCCAAGGACACCTATAGTCGCTTTATCAAGTTCATAGCCGTCAAGAACCTCTTTTATCTCGCTTCTCTCAATCATCTTTCCCACCCTCTGGATGGATATAACTCTTGAATAATATTAATAGGTATCTAAATCCATCTTTTATCTGACGCGTGAGTGGAGCGGGGATAGCCGAGCTGGACAAAGGCGCAGGACTTAAGATCCTGTTCCGCAGGGATACGAGGGTTCGAATCCCTCTCCCCGCATGGATTATCCATCAAAATGTGTTACAACAAGTGAGTCACAGTAGCCACCATTACTACTCTTACGGATTATTCATTCCGGAGTGGCAAGCTCTCGCACTTTCTGCAGATTCCCTAAATCATCTCTACTGGCATCAATAGGCGTTTCGAGAATCATCGGTAGTTCTTTGAGCCGTGCATCGTTCAGAATTACGCGAAAACCATCCTCACCGATGTACCCCAGCCCGATATGCTCGTGCCGATCCAATCGCGAGTCCAGACCGCCCTTGGCATCGTTGAGGTGAATGAGCTTGAGCTGTTCAAGCCCTAACACTTCGTCAAAGTGCTGCAGCGTTTTGTCCAGATTTTCTTCAGTACGCAACTCGTAACCGGCGGCAAAGGCATGGCAGGTGTCAAAGCAGATGCCAATCCGGTCCTTATGCTCAAGACGATCCATTATGTTCCTGATAGCCTCAAACGTGCCACCCATGCTGTTCTTCGTCCCCGCGGTATTCTCAAGCAGCAGCATCACACCGTTAGCTTCATCTATGCCACTAAAAGCCGTGTCGATCGCGTCCACAATCCGCTGCAGCCCTGTTTCTTTACCGGACCCGCGATGACTGCCGAGGTGCGTGACTAGATAAGGGATCTGCAAAGCGTTGCACCGTTCCAATTCCTCGGTAAGCGTTTCGACTGATTTGGTATATACGTCATCAGTCGGTGCGGCGAGATTGGGCAGATACGGCATGTGGTCGACCGGCGGGAATAGCCCCGTCCGGTTAAGTTTCTCAATGAATCGTGAGATGTCAGTCTCGGTCAGCGCCTTGATCTTCCAGCCGCGCGGATTTCGTGAGAAGATCTGGAACGTATCACAGCCTTTTTCCTGTGCTCGATCCACGGCCTTATCGATCGAGCCCGCAATTGAGACATGAACACCAACGCGAATCATTAGCTTTTCACTCGCCTTTCAATGAGATCAAAGGTGTTGATCAAAAAAGGGTTTGGTTAGATTTCCTGGCTTCTCACGTTGGTTATTCTGACCTTTTTCACCCCACGGACTCATCCACCCATTCCAGATACTTATCATACCCCGCAACAATCGGCAGTGCGATTATTTCCGGCAATTCGTAGCTGTGCACTTCCTTTATCCTTTTGATAATCTTATCCACCCTGCTCTTCTCGGTCTTTATTATCAGCAACGCCTCGTTATCCTTGCAAACCTCACCCTGCCAGCGGTAATGAGACTGCACCGCCGTGATGTTCACGCACGCCGCCAACCGTTCCTCGACCAGCGTCTCCGCTATCTTATCGGATTCGTCCACGCTCGCCGTGCAGAACAGCACGCAAAACTCCTTATTCATTACTTACTGGGATTTGGCACTCAGCTCTTCCACGACTTCTCGCGGCAACTGCTTCGCGATATCTAGCTTCTTCACACAGTGGGTCTTTATCCCTCTCTTCTTGGCCTCGGCGTTTAAATCCTTCGCCTTTATCTTCTTTACCAACTCTTCTAATTCCTCGCTCATGCGCATCACCACCCCCTTTAGTTCTTCTTATACTTATATTATACCAATTCCCAAATAATGTATTAGAGTGTGTAGATGCAAAGGGGGTGATTGTGATGTGTAGTGTGGGAGGAGGCGACTTCAACCTTGAGGTTGAAGAGTTAGAAATGGAGCAATATCGGTGCAAAGACTGCGGCAACAAGTTTAACGGGATGGGCGAGGATGTTGTCTGCCCTGGTTGCCAGTCACCAAACGTTGAGAAATTATAACGTGCACAGTAGGTGCTTCATCGTAACGGACGCGATTCCGCTGTAGGTATGTATGTAATCAGATAGCTAGCGCTGAGGGTTACTGGTCTGTTATTTATAAATAGCACAGCGGAGCATAAGATTACGTAAAGTAGCGATAAGGTCCAAGGAGCGGGACGAGCGAAGATGAAAACGGAATTAAATACTCTGTTGGAAGAATTGAAGCACATCCATTCGGATTTTAAACTGATCGCCACTGATAAGATCGAGGTAGAAGAGTGGGTGCGGTGGAAATGTCGGTACGGCTGCAAAGCCTATGGCAAGCATCTGAACTGCCCCCCGTATGTTCCCGCGGTCGAAGAGACGAAGCGAATGATAGAGTGTTATGAGAAGGCGATACTGGCACGATTTGACGCGCACCCGAACCGCGACGTGCCGCCTTCGCACATACATCATTTCCTCTGGGACGCCATAAAAGAGCTGTGTGACACGATGTTCGAATTCGAGCGAAATGCCTTCCTCTCTGGCTATTACAAGGCTTTTGCGCTGGTCGGTCTTTGCTGTGCCTACTGCGATGACTGCATACCGGAGCGGAAGGATACCGTTTTGGATCAGGCGCCAAAGCGATTCTGTGCGCACCCACAGAAAATGAGACCGGGAATGGAGGCCTGCGGCATCGACGTGTTCCAGACGGCCCGGAATGCAGGCTATGAACTGGAAGTGCTCACCTCACCGTATGAAAAGATAACCTTCTTCGGCTTGCTCCTGTTAGAATAACCGCAATCGAACCCCGAATCATACCGGTTATCACTATGAGAAATTACGCTTGATTCGTGACTGTTCAGTCGCCACGTGCGCTGACCGTAGAAAGAGCCTACACCACCCGCTTCTCTTTTACCAACCTTTTAGCCTCGCCTTCATCTTCAATCTTCAATATGAACGTTCCATGACAGGGCTTCACGTACGGAAATATAACATAATTATCTTTGATCCCTATAAAAATCGGCGGAACGCCAATCAAATAAACATCAAACAGCTTATATCCTGGTTCCACCTCGTATACGTCTTTGAATTTCCCTCGTATATAGTCCCGCCCCTCTTTGAACGAAGTGCGCGATAATAAGATCTTGTAGTCCAGCAATTCGATACAGCCCATCGTTTTACCTCAACTCCTTTATCGTTGTGTCTATCCGCTTCTTCAGTGGCATCGGGTTATGAACGGCTTTGGCAACGAGCTTCTCGCACTCGAAATCGATCTGCCCCGCGAGGGTTTCCGCATCCCGCCCGAAGATGACCGCGAAGAGTTTCGCCTTTGATATGCTGCGGATAGTAGCGAGATACGATAACCCTGCATCGTTATGCACGAAAACGGCGCACAGATCGAAGTCCAATCGCTTCTCCGCAAGCGCCCCTATGCACTTATCCAGATTTTTCATCCGCTCTGCGTCTACATAACATCCTCGTGGGTCAGAGACTTCCAAAAGACGGAGCGCAGCATCCGTTCCCGCAACGAAAACCTCCAGCCCCGCTTCTTTCAGCTCGCTCGCAAGGTAAAGCGCCGCGCCCGTCTGAACCGGCAGTTCCGGACACCCCAACAGCAGCAAAGCCTTTTTAATCATCCCCCTTCACCATCTCCTTTATCCGTTTCAACGCTTCGATCGCGTCTGCTCGCTTCAAATCTATCCTTCTCTCGCTTAAAAATATCCGTAGCTGCGTCAAGTCCACCTTCAGTTCCGCCTCCACAGTTGATAATAACCGCTCATAATCCCGTTCCGGGTAATACAACGATTTGGCAACCGTCAGCAGCTTTTCCTCCGCTTCTTTGCTTATGAGATCCGCCTTCTCGGCGAGGCCAAGATTGTAGCGTATATTCACGAGCGGTTCGGAGACCGGCGCAAGCGTCTCGGGATCGAAAAGCAACGCGACCTCATCGTCTGAAACCAGCTCGCCTTTCTTATATTGCTCATATATCGCCCCAACGCCCTCCATACCATAAAGATCGAGTTCAGAAGCCCGTAAAGCGCCCATACTCGAAGCTCCTATCACTTTCACACCGTTCTCCAACGCATACAGGATCTCACGATGCGCGATCGCACAGGCTTGAAAGAAGACACCGTCTATCAACCCGATAATCCGTGCCCCTTCTTTTACCGCCATGAAAATGTCGCCTCGTGCTGCAGGAGGCTTGTAATCGGCATCCAGAATACCTTTCGCGGTTTCTGTATCAAGACTCGGTCCCAGGAATACGACCACTTTGCTTTCGTGCATCTCTGCACCTCCCCCCTATCCGCTCACCATCAACGCCGAACATCTCCAGGCCCGGCACGATCACTCGCACTACGGGCACGCCGATCTCCGCTCGCGTTAAATCCACCACGATCACTCGTTCTAATCCCGCAGCCCTTAACCGGGTCAGTACGTGCTGTATATCCTCGAGGAAATCATCGTTATCCCGCGAAACGGAATCCAGCGCATCAAAATCCTCGCTATCCGCTATATCAAACCAGTGCTGGTTCTGCTTTCGCATCCACTCGTAGCCCATCACGCGCCTCAGGTCTGCGGTGGTCGTATCTTCCCTCGCGCCGTGTATCTGCGTGAGCCTGCTCTGTGCGACCTCCGTAATCGCTCGCTGTATCGCGACACGCGCATTCGTATGCGTGCCCATCCCGATAGTGAGCAGCGTGGGGTCTTTCAGCATGATATCGTCCGAAACGGCTGCGAAAGTAGGTATACCGATGTTACTCGTTATGTCCCGTACAAGCACGGAGACCTCAGCGTTCAGAAATTTATCGATAAGCGCGCGGATATCACCGCCGTCTACGTTCACCGTAGGGCCCGGCTTGCGCGTTATTTCCACCAGAGACCACGCGTCACGTTCGATCACCTCAGCAAGCCCGTGAAAAATCGCCTCCTCCAGCTCGTTACCGCCCGCCAGCCCGTTCGTGTTCGTCCGGAACAGTCTGACCTTATCGTATCGAGAAGGTAATGGATGGAATACCGCATTCGCAGGCACATAGATCGCCTCCTCATTCATTAAATCGTAACCTTCCACCCACGGGATACGGACAGCCTCGACGTCCCGCACGTAATCGGGAAGAATCAACTCTCGCGGGTTTAATACGTTCTCGTGCCCATGCTCACGAAGTCCTGCATAGCTATCCACTAGAAGTTCCTGATCGCCGACTTCCGCGGAGTACCGTTCCACCGCCTCCATCATTGCGGACACTTTCGCCTCCGCCACCGTCGTTCCTTTGCCGTTATACACGGAAATGGCTCCGCCCTCTGCGGTTGGTCGTATGCTTGAGAATACCGGTATCCCGATTCTATCCAGTCCGGTTATATCCGCAACGCGGGTAACACCAGCCACGGGCAACTTGGGATCCACACGAGCACAAGTCTCCTCCGGAGGCACTGCACGATGCGTCCCCTTCTTATAACCCTTGACACAGGACTTCAGTTTCATTCTTGCTGTTAAATAAATGAGTGTTAAACGCTTTAAGATATTATATCAAATCAGCACAGCACCGTAGAAATCAGCACAATCGACGCATTCCAGGTTCCTCTCAACCACAAACTCCTCCATCCTTGTATCCAGGCCATCCCAGACCAGGAGCCTGTTGGTCAGCAGCTCTCCCACGCCCACTATATATTTCACCACTTCAGTCGCCTGTATACAGCCGATAACGCCGCAGGTAGCGCCGAGTATCGGGAACGTTTCTGGTGGATACTCTTCCGGGAAGAGGCACCGTAAGCACGCGGTCTTTCCGGGTATTATCGTGGTCGCCTGGCCTTCGAATCCGTACACCCCGCCATGAAAGAGCGGTATATCCTTCTCTAACGCAACCCGGTTGAGCAAGTAGCGCGTTTGAAAGTTATCCATCGCGTCAACGATCGCATCAGAATCGCCAACGATCTCCGCAACGTTCTCTTCTACTATCCGCTGACTCGCCACCACCACTTCCACTTCTGAATTCATCTGGGAGAGTTTCTCTTCAAAAGATTCCGCTTTACTCTTACCGATATCCTTCTCCCAGTGCAATATCTGGCGGTTTAAGTTGCTCAACTCCACCGTATCATCATCAATGATCCGTATCCTTCCAACTCCAGCAACCGTCAGATACGTCGCGGATACCGAGCCAAGCCCGCCAGCGCCCGCTATGGTAATTGTTGCCTTTTTAAGCTTCCTCTGACCCTCTTCTCCAAATATCTTTATTTGTCTCGCGTATCGCGCTAATTCAGCTTCATCTACCGCAGCAGCAGCCACCGCATCCACTCCCCTCAATCCTTTTATAGAAGCCATAGCAATCGCGGCACATCTGTCGCCCGTAGAGTTCCATCGGGTTCTCCGTTTCCTCGCCACACAGTTCGCATTTCACCATTTTCATCACCGCCTCATTGCCGTTTCCCAACGCTCTCTGGGATCGTTGGCCGAGATTACTTTCTTCACTTCCGGAATCCTGGCTTTCAGCGTCGCTTCAACGAAGTTCACCAGCGTGAATTGGCTCATTGGGCATCCTGCACATGCTCCCTGTAACTGAACCTTCACCACACCGTCATCCACGCTCACCAGTTCGATACTGCCACCCTCCAGCGCTAATAATGGCTTTATCTCTTTCTCGATTACTTCCTTCACTTCTTCGATCATTTATACCACTTATCACTATAGCGATTGTTATATAAAAATACGGTATTTTTAAGAGAGCGGGTCAAAGAAAGGCTCTTTGCACGGTGCCGTTCGTAAACCAGTTCATCACGAAGACTCACAGAACCCCCGTGAGGTAGGTCATCGTTGCCTTTCTGGTGGAGCGGAGCATACAAAGGATGCTTTTGGGGCTCTTAAATTCCGCTATGAGCTGGAGGAGAATACGAAAAGTCGAGAATTGATGACGTACGTTTATACTTATGACCGAGCGATAAGGATCTTCGCGAGGTATTTAGCCAGGGCGACGATCGTCAGTATAGGCGGGGCACCGGGAGATGCGGGAAGAACCGATGCGTCCGCGACGTACAACCCGTTTATTTCGGTTGCCAGGCTTGTATCCACCGCTTCACCGATTCGCGCTGTTCCGCCCGGATGCGCGCCCCGTAACGGCGTGGAGACAAAGGTCCTGGAGTCGGCACCGGCTTCCTCTAACAGAGCGCCTGCAATAGCCGTTCCCTCTGCGATCCGAACTGCATCCCTGTTCGTTATACCTTTCTCCACGTCGTCATCCACTGCTCCCACTTCCTCGTCTTTTATCTTCACCATTAGCCCGAGTACATCCTCCTGAGAGGCCTTTACCCTCTTCTCTTCCATTCTCTTCACCAGGTGCTTGGAAAAATGCGGAGAGAGCATGAAATTCTCGAGTGCGATAAGAGCATTCATTGTCACTTCCCCGTTCTGCTTTATTCCTTCGAGAACGCCGCCGATGGTGACGAAGGTGTCAACGAAGAGGTTTGGCGTGGTCGGCAGTCCCTGCTTTTTAAGCAGCCGTGGCGTTTCCAGCGCGCCTGCGGCGAGCACGACAATATCGGCTGAGATGACCTTATCCTTGCTTATCACACCAATTACGTCGCCTTTTTTTACCATTATGTCGTCAACGGTCCGATCTGTCAGTACCTCTGCACCGTTCCGTTCCGCCTCCTTTACAAAAGCGAGTGCACTCCATTTCGCACTGTTCGGGCAGCCGGATGCGCACTTACCGCACGGTACGCATTTCGCAGGATCGATAAATTTTGGCATCTTCTCCACGGGGAATCCAAGCTTCTCAGCAGCCGCCATAATCTTTTTGGTGCCGTCGCCGAAGTGCGAATCGGGAAGGGTTCGTACACCAAGCTCTCGCTCCGCTTCCGCGAACTCCTCATGCAGATCGAGCCCCAGCACCCTTAACTCCTTTTCCAGAACCCGCACGCCGTTTCCCCCTGATACCATAGTGGTACCACCTAAACAGCAGGTCCTCAGAATCCTCATCTCGGAGCCGACATTTGCATAGTATTGCGAGACGTCTCTTTCGTCTATCGCAGGACCTTTCTCTATAAGGAGTACCTCAATGCCTTTAGCGGATAGCTCTTTTGCTGCCGTAGCTCCGCCGGCGCCCGAGCCCACAACTATTGCCCGCATCGTTGGTTCTCTCTTTTTATAAGAGTGTAATAAGGGTGAAGGGGTAATGAAATTAGCGACGATAGTGAAAACTTCCTTTAGAGAGTTTTGATTTACCGTTCTTGCCAGCCCCCGTCTTCATCCACTTTTTGGATGTGTTTTTTGCACGACGCGGTATCTATTCCGCGTCATGTTGATACGGTGCCGTCGAGCAAACCTGTTCGATGAAGCGCGTCCAGTCCACTGATCCTGGCTTGTACTTCTCTCTGAGCGCTTCCCTTCTCTCGCTTCCGCTTTCTTCTTCACTCTCAGCCTCTACCTCAGCATCAATGATCGCACGCACTACAGCAGCTACGTCTTCTACGCTCTTACCCGTTGTATCCACTTCATAAACAATGTCGCACAGCTCTACCGCTTCTGCCAGTATAATATCCAGCGTTTCCGCTTCCACGTTCTCCTGTATCTTCTGCGGTGGAAACCCCTTCTGCTCCAGCCGGTCGGTAAGCACGGACGGCTTTGCACGCAGCACGACTGCAACATCAGGCTTCAGAAGATGAGCTAAGTGACTCTCGGCTATTATTACCGACAGCCTTTCTTCTTTATGCCGCACGTATTCGTTCAGTTTATCAAGATCCGCGATTAAACACCCCCTCTGGGTATCCACGCCGGTAAAAAAGCCTTTCTCCTCTATGATGCTATTCAGATCCGTATATTCAAGTCCGCATGCCTTACATACGCTTGTCTTTCCCGTACCGGGCGTTCCGGTGATGGCGAGAATCATATTATGGTTAGAGAAGGGAGCTTTATCAAGAAGATTATTTAATCACAGCAAAGCAAAACAAACGCGAACCCTGTAACGAAAAACGCAAAGAAAAGCGAAACTGATATAAAGCACGAGCGTCAAAAATATCACACTCATCTCGTTCGGATGAGAGCGCTTACGGCATGGCGCTTTATAAGTGATGTCGAAAAACCGAAAAAGATAAAAATATATAGAAGACTCTAGTAAAGGATAGAATAGAGAACAAGGGGGAAAAGGGAGATGAAGCTAAAGGCGAAGGTGAAAGGGCAAGGTAGGAGTGCCACTGGCACTTCGAACCGCACGCTGAACCGAAAACTTTATATACCCCCTTTTCTATTGGAAAAAAATTAGGAGGTGAAAAGTAAAAAAATGAAAACAAAGATAATAGGCATTACACTGGCAGTAATCATGCTCGCTTCGATCTTCGGCGCTATGGTTCCTTCAACGTTGGCTACTGTAAAGCCTGCTACACAAGTAATGACGAGCTATAATCAGACGTTTACGGTGAACTTAGACCATGTAACCCTTTGGTTGGATGGACAAGCTAGTGCCGTAGTCGTCGGTCAACTCATAGTATTCAATAAAGATGGCGGTGCTGATGTCGCCCAAGTAACGTTGACGGGTGTCGAAGGTACTGATACCGAAGGAGAAGTTGTATTCTCAGACAATACAGGAAAACTCGACACCACAGGACTCGAAAGGGGCCCGTATGATGCTACAGCCGATGGTGCCACTGCAACAAGAATTAACATAGGTACTGCTCGTGGCGAACTAGACCTTCGAGATACGGCAGACACGAAAACTATATCAAGCGTAACCCAAGGGAGTCCGTTTAGAGTGAAGTTTACACATTCGTTGGATGGCAATGATGGCGTAAGTTTGAAAGTTTCAGGTCCTGCAGACTACAAACAAAATCCCGCGGATAAGAAAGTGTTCGAGAAGATAAACGTGAGTTCCATAACTGGAGATAATGCAATAATCGATACAGATGGTTGGAGTTTAGGTACCTATACCATATACATTAAAACGGATGAGCAGTATGCACGCGGATTAGCTTTATCGACCAACGAAAAGGAGATAACTGTGATGTCAGGTAAGATTGCCATAGCAGCAGATACAACAGAAGTGACAAAAGGATCAAAGGTGAAAATAACCGTGACTGGCGTAGCAGGTGACACAATAAAAGTTACCGCGGATGAGGGGGAATTCCCGGTCGGTGAAAATGACAATCCGAACACCGCAGTAGCCAATAACTTTGAACACACCATAGATTCTGATGGCGTAAGAGCGTATATTGTTAAATTTGTAGATACCGGTTCAAAGAAGGTGAAGGTTGAAGTTATTGCTGGTAACCAGGTAGGTAAGGATGCTAGTGTTACTATAACAGTAAAGAAAAAAACGGTAACATTCGATGTTCCATCGACAGCAATAATCGGTGAGGAAGTTACGATAGCTGGTGCTATAAGTTCAGGGACTGATGTGGATATCGTCATCGAGGATGCAGAGAAGGTATTCGACGACGAACCGGTAGATGAGAACAAGGAGTTCTCAGTGAAGTGGGATACCTCAAAATTGACAAAGGGCTCTTACAAGATCGAGGTATTCATTACCTCTGACATAGATACCGAAGATCCTGTGAGCTACAAAGGTGAAGATGAAGACGGCTCAATAACGATACGGTTAACCACAGGAGAACTTACTGCTGAGCAGGCGAGAAACGTCATTGCAGAAGACGATGACTATACCTTAAAGGGAACGGCAACCGGTGTAGATAACGTGGATATAGTGCTTATCGGGCCAAAGGGATCGAAGGGTGGAGCCATCGATGACGTGAAAAAGGGGCTTTTAATAACCGATGCATCAGTAACTGATGACGAGTTCTCCGAGGATATTGGGATGGACGAAGGTTTAGATACGGGCACGTGGATAGCGTTGGTTCTCACACCTGGACGTGATGCTGTATATGGAGACTTAACGGATAAAGTCGGGGATCCCCTTGACGCAGGTAAATTAAAAACAGCAGACCTTGACTTCACAGGTAAGGATCAAAGTCAGATTCTGGCAATAATCAATGACAGAACGGTTAGTGTAGCAGGAAGTGATGATATAATGGAGCCGTTATCCTTCAAGGTTGAGTCCGGGTACGTGAGATTCGATCCCATCGAGTCCGTAGGAGTTGGAGATCCTTTGAACATAACGGGCAAGACCAACAGAGAGCCGGATACCACGATAACCATTTCGACCTTTGCGGGACCAACCGACCTGCCTGCAGCTATTTCAAAAGTCGCGTGGGAAACTAAGGATAACGGTGTATTCTCCGCGACCATCGACACCACTGATGCTAAGGAAGGTACGTATACCTTGCAGGCAGATGACGGCGATGGGAACACGGATACCGTAACGGTGACGATTGGCGCAGCTGCACCAGCGACACCGGCACCAACCACAGCACCAACCACAGCACCAACCGCAGCACCAACCGCACCACCACCAGTAACAACGCCAACACCAACCGCAGCACCAACCGCAGCACCAACAACAACGCCTGAAGAACCAGGCTTTGAAGCGGTGTTCGCAATTGCAGGCTTGTTAGCTGTAGCTTACCTCGTACTGAGGATAAAGAAGTAAAACCAAACCAACCACAAGTAAAAAGAAAAAAGGTTTTTGGAGGGGATTTTTTTATCCCTCTCTTTTTTGTTTTTTTTTCTCTCTTACAAACCTTTTAGAAAAAGGTTCGATCCAACCATCTGAGTTTCTTTGATCCAACTTTCTTTGTTTTGTGAAAGAAAGTTTGAGGTCTGGCCCCTTATAAAGAAAACCTGTGCTAAAAAAGAGAAAAACAGAAATATTCTTTTGTTAAAACTTTTCTGTCTAAGAAAAGGTTTGTGCTAAGGAAAAAACTAAAAGGCCATTCTAACTTTGATTAAACTTTCTTTGTGCGGAGTAGAAAAGAGAAGATGAAGTTTACATCACTCCGCAGCTCGCACACGTCAAATACTCATAGTTTAACTATCCTCTTACTCTAGGGTAAAATGTGAGAGGCTACGATGAGAACGATAGCGTGGGATGATGAGAGGGCCGTGGTGACACTCATAGACCAGACGTTATTGCCGGCGGATTATAAAATCGTAGCGTGTGCACAGGTGGATGACCTTATCGATGCGATAAAAGATTTGAAGGTGCGTGGTGCACCGGTTTTAGGCGCGGCTGGCGCGTTTGGTGTGGTATTAGCATGCAGGAACGAGCGTGATGAAGCTGCTATTAAGAAGGAGGTACATAAGCTGAGAAACGCGCGACCAACCGCTGTAAACCTCTCGTACGGGGTTGATAGAGCGTTAGCGGCCGCACTATGTGGAGATACCTTGCAGGAGATGATACGATTGGCGTTGGCGGAAGCGAAACGGATTGCAGAGGAGGACGTGGCGACGAACAAGAAGCTCGGGGAGTATGGAAGTGCGCTTTTAGAGGATGGCGATGTCGTGCTGACGCATTGCAATGCCGGTCGGCTCGCCTGTGTGGACTGGGGCACCGCGCTAGGAGTGATACGAACGGCAGTACAGAACGGAAAGCGAATAGAAGTAATCGCATGCGAGACGCGACCACTCAATCAGGGCTCACGACTCACCGCGTGGGAACTGCTGCAAGATAACATCCCTGTAACGCTTATTACCGACAGCATGAGTGCGGCGGTGATGCGTGCAGGACGAGTGGATAAGGTGCTGGTAGGTGCGGATCGAGTGGTGAAGGAAGGCGTGTTTAACAAAATAGGGACGTACATGCAGGCGGTGGTTGCGAACGCGCATGGGATACCGTTTTACGTTGCCGCGCCGCTTTCGTCGTTCGATACGAGCCGGAGTTATAAGGAGGTGGAGATCGAGGAGCGGAGTCCCGAGGAACTTTTATTCTGCGGCGAGAGGCAGATCGCACCTCTTCACGTGAAAGTTTACAATCCTGCCTTTGATTTCACACCGTTCGAGCTGATCGAAGCGGTAATCACAGAGAAAGGCGTGATTCGGCCTGCTGATTTGGACGGGATGTAAACCGCTGCTACTGTTTGTTTACCCGACAGATATAATTCTGATGATCGTTATCTCCGCGTCGGCATCGACGTTATCAGCCACAAACTCGTCCTCAGGCACGGGCTTACCGTTGCGCAGCACAAGAACCTCTTCGGGATTAATGTCCAGTTTTTCTAGCACCGTCTCGTAGGTATCGGCATTCGTGATTTCTAAACTTCTCTCTTCTTCTTTCTCCGCGCGTATCTTCACATTTATGTTCATGAACCATTTCTTACAAAGAAAAGCTTTACCAAAAGAAATAAAAGAGACTTTGTCTTAGGAAGAAAGTCCTTTCAAGGGAGCTTTTTATATTCGTGAGTGAAGAGAGCGCGAGCGAATCCATTCATCCTTGGCCTCTCTTGTGGTGCCCACAACTAATCGCGTCTCATGTTTCGTCTGCTCCAGCACGCCGCGAGCTTCTATTGTCTCACCCGCTAACGCCTGTCCGGTATACGTATGCGTGAACGAAAGAACTTTGTTCACCTCGGAGTGCTCGATTTCGTAGATCGCCGGACTGTCGAACGAAAAAGACGCGTCTGTTACTTCTGCTGTTATCGTTCTATACCCTGCTCGTTCACCAGGTTCATAATTCCGTCTATCCAACTGCTGTAACTCTTTCGGGTCACGCACGTAGAGGATATCGAAATATGTGCCGCCAATCGCGCCCCTGTGCCCTTTTCTCAGCTCGTGTGCGACGAACTCCTCATAACTCAACTCCGGCTTCCGTTTACGGTAAATCTGCTGCCACAATTCTTCTTTTAGTCCGGTGAGCAAACCCGCTTCGGTCGCAGCTTTAACGAGCGTTCTCGCTTTGTCGAAGTTCGCACGCCCGTAAACGACGAAATCGAGGTCCGAATTCGCTCCGTTAAGACCGCACAAAAAGGAGCCGGTAATGCCTATGCGCTCCTTTGGGATATGCTGTCCAAGGAGTTCGTAAACAGCTCTGGCGTGCTCGTTTCGCTCCGCGATTACCGGTAGCCGCACCTCTGGCCTCAAAATCTTCTTTATATCGCCTTTGGGAACCACGTGCACGTCTTTTACGTATTCCGGCTGGTGCTTTTTTAAGAATGTATAAGCTTCGTAAAAATCCAATTTCCGGTATCGTCCACGCTCTGAGACGCGCTCGCCCTTCTCGTCCGGGACGTAGCGCAGGAGACAGTTCAATTCCTCGTCGCCTAGATCGTAGCTGACCACCGAGAAGATCCAATCCTGCTCCGTTACCACGAAATCCCGTATCCGCGCTCTCATGCTCTGCATACTCGCCTCGCCGTCAGTCAATCCTACACTTTTATAAAAACGAAAGAGAAATATAAAGCAGATAAATGAAGCTGCTATTGAAGTTCCCGCTATCGCTGGATGAAATGCCGTATACGGCTGAGGTTGTGCTCGAGACGGGAGTGAAACTAAGCATAGACAGTGCGACGCGAGGCGAGCTTATCATTGATGTTCCGGGGTCTCAAGCAGACCAGGTTGCTGAACTATTCAGGGAGAAAGGGGTTGAAGTACGGACATTACTGAAGCTGATTGCCTGGGATGAGGGGCGGTGTGTGCACTGCGGTGCGTGCATTTCCGTCTGTCCTACCAAGGTATTCTCGTTCGATCCCTCGTGGAGCCTCGATTTGGACGAGGAGAAATGTGTCCGGTGCGAGGTCTGCGTAAAAGCGTGTCCTCGTAGCGCTTTAAACTGTGTGAGTTAACCAACCGATTGAGAGCATAAGAGGCGGGGTAGGTAGAGGAAGATGAAGAAAGTTGGCATTGCGGATACCACATTCGCGCGATACGATATGGGTGCCGCGGCGATAGACGAGCTGCGGAAACATGCGTCGGTAACGATAGAGCGGTACACCGTCCCGGGCATAAAGGATCTGCCCGTGGCGTCCAAGAAGCTGATCGAGGAGAGAGGCTGCGATATCGTGATGGCGCTGGGGATGCCGGGGCCCAAGGACATAGATAAGCAGTGCGCGCATGAAGCTTCTACCGGAATTATCACTGCGCAGCTTCTCACGTCCACGCACATCCTCGAGGTCTTTGTCCATGAAGACGAGGCAGAGAGCGATAAGGAACTCGCATGGCTTGCTGACCGCCGTGCGCGAGAGCATGCGCAGAACGTCATCAAACTGCTCTTCAAACCGCAGGAACTGGAGCGTGAGGCAGGCCAGGGTAAACGGGAAGGATTTGAGGATGCGGGGCCGATAGGGGTGTGAATAGAAAGGGTTATTTAACTAAACATACAATTAGTGTAGAGAAAGAAATGATAAAGAAGCTAAAAATAAAGAACTACAAGAGCTTGAAAGACGTAGAACTTGAACTCGATAAATTCAACGTCTTAATCGGCCCGAATGCGAGCGGAAAGAGCAATTTGTTGGATTGTTTAGCGTTTGTTTCCGAAATTGCCCAAGGAAGTGTTTCTGAGAGCTTAACAAGAAGAGGCGGTTATGAACGTGTAGTATTCGGTGGCGAAAATCAGAACATAGAGTTAACCATTGATTTCACACTTGATAACGAACTATTTACTTATCCTCTCTCGATTTCGAGAGAAGGAATAGATAAAGAGAAATTATATGTTGGAGACAAAATTAAAATAGATAAGCAAAATATCGGCTGGGCCACTACGATTTATCAACACTCCGAGATAAGAGAGTATTTCAACTCGTTGCGATCATACAATTTCATCACTTCTGCGATGCGAAGGACCGATTTGGCCAAGAAGAATCTCATTCTGGATAAAAACGGGGGAAATTTAGCGCAAGTTCTCCTCTCATTGCATAACGAGCGCCCCAAGACCTTTGATAGAATAGAGGACATACTGAAGCAGGCGATTCCGCAGATAGACGAGCTTCTGACACCGTTAACGGAAGATGGACAGACTTACGTAGCGCTAAGAGAAAGAGGCTTTGATTCGCCGTTTAATTACTTCCAGGTTTCCGATGGCACGCTTAAGCTGCTGGCGTATATCACCGCAATCGCTTCCGAAGAGGCGAACGTGGTTTGTTTTGAGGAACCGGAGAACTTTATTCATCCGCGACTGTTTGAGCTTTTAGTGGAGGTTTTGAAGAAGTCGGATAAACAGATCATCCTCTCCACGCATTCTCCTTATCTCGTCGATTGGGTTGAGCCCGAGGATGTAATAATAGTAGAGAAAAAGAATAAAGAGACGGTGACGAGTAGATTAAAGGATGAAGATAGGCTTAAAAGACATTTGAAGGAAATAGGTCTTGGTGAATTGCTTTACAGTGGAGAGACTGGTGGGACTCCGTGATTGGATTTATAGTGGAAGGTCCTTCTGATGAGAAGGTGGTAGAGGAAATCTGCCGGAAACTTCAGGTACAGCCGAAAATAAAGCAAATGCGTAAAGCAATTAATCCCAGGAAAGCAAAGGTTTTTGCAGAATTTTTGTTAGGCCTGGATTGTGAGAAAGTGATCATCCTCCAAGATTCTCACTGTTCTGACCCTGCAAAGATAGAGGGAAATTTGAAAGGTAGGCTTATAGAAGAGAGTTTAAGAGATAAAATGGATAGAGAGGTTAAAATTTGTGTAGTAGTTCATGCAATAGAATCGTGGCTCCTCGCTGATGAAGAGGCAATTGGCGACTATCTCAGGTCAAAAGTAAGAGGCATTCACAATCCTGAGAATGAGTGTAAGCCTGAAGAAGTTTTAGATGAAATTTTTAAGAGGCACGACGAGCAGAAATATTTAAAGGGGGGTGAAGCCCCGCGGGAAATAGCAAAAAGATTGAGCTTGGACAGGGTTATAGAAAAGTGCCCTTCTTTTATAAAATTCAAAACGTTTATAGAATAGGAGAGCGTGAAGTGAAAATGGCAAAAGGAAAAGAAGAAGGAGAGATAAAATTGGGTTTTGTCGTCTCTGAATTTCATCGGGACATCACGTATCAGATGGAGATACTGGGTAGGGAGCACGCTTCGTTTCTTGGTGCGACCGTTCATCGTACGGCATATACGCCGGGAACCTTTGACATGCCGTTAGCGGTGAAAAAAATGCTCACGGAGGGGGACGTCGATGCGGTCGTTACGCTTGGCTGCATCATTGAAGGCGCGACGGGGCATGACGAGGTAATCGCATCGCAATTGACGAGGAAGATCATGGACCTCTCACTGGAGTACGATAAGCCAGTGAGTTTGGGTGTTGCAGGCCCGGGAATGACGAGGTTAGAAGCGCAGGAACGAGTGGATTATGCAAAGAGGGCGGTAGAAGCAGCAGTGAAGATGGTGAAGCGATTAAGAGAGTAGAAATAAAGAAGCAGAAGCACCGCGAGACAAACAAAGGCGAAGAGAATTGAGGACAGCTCCATTACGCGTATTGCGCTTTCTATATGCTCGTCTGATGCCGGCTCAAATTGTCCGCCTACGACATAATGCCCCTCTTTCTCCAGCTTTACGCGTAATGCGAGGCTCATTGCCGCTATTGTCAAATGAACTCCTTTGGGTACATTAACTGCTCGAAACTCTCTCCAATTTGAAGGAGTCATTAGCAATATTAAAGTTGCTGCAATCCGTTCTGGTAGGTAACTCAGCACGTCATCCGTTTTTGCCGAGAACCTGCCGAAATGGAGGTATTTTTCGGTTTTGTAGCCAACAACGGCGTCCAGAGTATTGAACACGCGATAACCCATGGCACCACAAACGCCGAAGAGCGCGAAATAGAAGAACGGCGCGATAACGCTATCGGTGAGGTTCTCCGCTACCGATTCGATCGTTGCGGAGTCGAGATGCACCCTATCCGAGGCCTTCACGTCTCTGCTGACTATCTTCCCCACAGCGGCTCTTTTCGCTTCCAAATCAGCTGCTGCCATTGCATCACGGCCGAATCGCTCCAAACCCTTGATCGTGAAGGTCATCTTGAAGACGAGCGCGCCAACAACGATGTATACCAAATCGCTGTGAGCACGAAAGAGCAATAGGCATGGCGAAACGAAAATCGTCAGTATGAGTAAGGGATACACCACACCAAGCATTCTTTCTTTCTTTGGATCGCCTCGCTTCGTCCTTCGGTCAAAAAAATACATCAGCCGGCTTATCCATACAACGGGATAAAATCTGTCCAGCTTCTCGGAAGGGTCGCCTACGGTCAGATCGATAGCGAGAGCAATAATGATGATAAGGATATGATCAATGAGGAAATTCATTTTTACGGTGTCGGTGGATATTTCTCTTTTAACCGTGAGAATATTCTCTTGAGTTCTTCTGGCCGTTCCTCGATCTCGTCAACGGTCGCTATTCCACATCTTATTCTGTTGAATTCTGCCAATAGTGCCTTCGCAACGTCCGAGCAATGTATCCAGAAACACTTTGAGCAGCCCCAGATGCGGCTACCGTCCTCCTTCTCCACCCATTTACCACCGACTTGCTCGTCCTCACAGGGATAAAACGGGCAGAAGCACCACGTGCAATCCTGCCCCGTGAAATGGCAGGGATAATAATCACATTCTTCATCCGGTCCGACAAGTTTCTTTTCGTCCAGCACCTTCTTCAGGTACTCATAAGCAAGCGGATGCATCTTTATTCGGGCTCACCGTCCTCTCGCCGGTACATGCTTATAACCAACGCCCTAACAGCTACTTATAAGATTCCCTTTTTGATCGCTCTGCCTACTGGCAATCGCATTACGCTAATGCGTTCCTTCAAGGTACCGACTGAGGGGAAAGGAGAAGCCGCAGATGTTGCAATGTAACTTTTTCCCCGGCAGTTCCGCTTTGCAGAGGGGGCATACCTTCTTTCCGGTCGCCCCAGGCTTCGGTACTTCGCCCACAACCGTTCTGTAGATTTCGTAGAAATAGAGATGCTCTTTATTCATGAATTCCAGCCCGTATTCCCGTTTCTTATCCTCAAATTCGGTATCAGAAATTTTCCGCTGGATAACGTCCCGGAGCTGTGTTGTGCCTGAACCAAACTCGATTGGCTCCTTTGCTCGCCAGGCCACTTCCCCCAATTCTGCTTCAAATGCTTTTCGTAATAGCCACTTGCCGTATGTTCTACCGTCTCGCTCCCTTACCTTCAGCGCAGGATCCACATCACGTGCGAAGTCAATAATTTCTTTATCGAGATACGGTTGTTTAATCTCCACGCCGAGAGAAGCTCCGAGCTTGTTCGAGGAGAACCACATCGTCCTCAAGATAGTCTCAATATACCGGCTTAATGCGTCAGGGGAGAGCGCGTGCATGTACGAATACCCCGCGAAAAGCTCGTCCGCGCCATCGCCGGTCATTAAACTTCTTATTCCGAGCGCCTTTGCTTCTTCTAACGCGACATAGATGGTCAAATCGTTAGGAAGCGCAGGATCGAAACTTCTCACTGCTTTTACTACGTCCGGCAGCTTTTCCAATGCCTCGGTTTCTGTTATGCAAATCACATGGTGCTCATACCGGAACTTCCGTGCTATTTTCTGTGCATAGTCGAGATCCTGCGCGCGAGCCCCCGCCAGAACGACGGTAAGTGCCTTCTTGCTCATTCTACTCGTATCGTTCGAAAGAGCGGCCAAAATGCTCGTGTCTAACCCGCCGGAAAGCAGCAGCGCCTCTGCATCGTTCTTTGCCACTGCAGCGCGTAAGAGCTCTCGTAACGTGCTGCAGAGTTCTTCTTCATCAGCTTTCATCTTCTTAGCGGGTATCATTCGGAACTTGGGAATACTGTGTGAAGCGCTCTTACTCGTTAGATGCGCTCCCTAACTAACGTAATAACATGCCAGAGCTGGTAGGTAATTAAAGGGTATTGAGGTTATTTAAAATACAGCGACAGGAGCGGAGATGAAGGAGAGCTTCAGGCTAAAGGAGACGTTCGTATGGATAACTGCGGATGAAAAGAGGTATATCGAGATAGCAAAGGAGGAAATAAGACAGCGAAGGCGAGATTTGGAACGGTTCGTACGCTGGCATCCTTATTTCCTCGTAACGTTCGAACGGTACCGGACAGAAGTTGAAGTTGGTGGTACTCGAGAAACGGGCGAGATCCCAGAGGTCGTGCGAAGAATGATAGACGCTGCGAGTGGATTTGGCATAGGGCCGATGGCTGCGGTTGCAGGCACGTTAGCCGAGTTCGCCGTGGAGACGATGCGTGATGCCGGCGCGACGTACGCAATGGTGGACAATGGCGGGGATATTGCATTAATTAACGATCGCGAGGTGCTTGTGGGGATCTACGCGGGCGAGAGCCAATTTTCGAACACGCTTGCGCTGCGGATAAAACCCTCGCCCGCTTTAACAGGTATATGCACGTCCTCTGGAACGGTCGGGCATTCTATCAGCTTCGGAACCGCGGATGCCGCAACCGTGATTAGTAAGAGTGCGGCGCTGTCAGATGCCGCCGCTACTGCGCTCTGTAATACTGTCACGGACGAGCAATCGATTAAAGAAGCGTTCCGTGCAATCAACCACGTAGACGGCATTGAAGGTGCGTTGGTGATCTATAAGGACACGCTGGCAACGTGGGGAAAAGTGCCCGACATCGTAAAAACGAAATAAGTTGGATATTAAGGCGATTGGCCTGGAAAAGTTTATACAAAGAGCCTCAAATTAATTAATAAGTACGTTCAGTAACAGGAAAAAAAGGAAGAGCAACGCGTTAAAAATGAGCAGTTTTACCAGCGTCAAATGGGAGGAGCACGAATTAGAGCGAGTGGCCATAGCAGAAGGTACGAGCGTGGAGAAATTGCGAAGACTGCTCGACGCTGGGCGAGTGGCCATTCCGAGGAACGCAAAGCGAAGAGATGAAGCTGGGAACAGGGCGATAGCGCTCAAAGCGATTGGCGAAGGAATGAGCACGAAGGTGAACGTGAATGTCGGGACGTCAAAAGACTACGTTAACCTTGATGACGAGGTGGAGAAGGCGACGGTTGCGGTACAATACGGTGCCGATACGATAATGGACCTCTCGACCGGCGGCGACCTTGATGAAACGCGCAGGATGATTTTGAAGGCGGTAGACGTGCCCATGGGGACGGTGCCGATCTATCAGGCGGCGTTAGAGAAGGCGGACGTACGAGCCGTCGTGGATATGAGTTCGGACGACATGTTCAACGCCGTGCGGCAGCATGCGGAAGATGGCATAGACTTTGTTACGATCCATGCGGGCGTGAATCTCAATGCGCTGGAGCGCTTGAGGCGTAGTGGACGCATCTTGGACGTGGTGAGTCGCGGTGGCGCGTTCCTCATTGCCTGGATGATACACAACGAACGCGAGAATCCGTTTTATGCGGAATACGAGTATCTTCTGGAGCTCGCACGGGAGTACGAGTTGACGCTCAGCTTGGGCGACGGCATGCGACCCGGCTGTATTGCTGATGCTTCAGACCGCGCGAAATTTATGGAAGCCATTACACTTGGCGAACTCGTACGAAGTGCCCGAGAAGCAGACGTTCAGGCACTTATCGAAGGCCCGGGTCACGTGCCCCTGGACGAAATAGAGGCGTCGGTAAAGGTGATAAAGCACGTCACGGATTTCGCACCGCTCTATCTCTTAGGGCCGCTGGTTACGGACATCGCGCCAGGCTACGACCATCTGGTGAGCGCAATCGGAGGCGCGGTTGCCGGCATGTACGGTGCGGATTTCCTCTGCATGGTGTCGCCGTCAGAGCATTTAGCGTTGCCCTCAGTGAAAGACATTAAGGAAGGCACGATCGTCACGAAGATAGCAGCGCATGTGGTAGACCTTGTAAAAGCGGGGCAGCGCGACCGTGCGAGAGAAATAGACGCCGAAATGGCGCACGCACGCAAAAATTTAGATTGGGATCGGCAGTTTGAACTCGCGATTGATCACGAGGAAGCGCAGCGCATAAGAAAGAGCAGACCTTCGGAAAGCGATGCGTGCTCCATCTGCGGCGATTTGTGCGCGATCAAGTTAGTACGGGATTTTTTGAAGAAGTGAAGACTTTTAAAACGCCAGCCTTCGGCTCATAGCAGATCTCTTCCACAATAAGCTCCTCAATTACTTCCTCTACCCACTCCGTTTTGAAACCTTGTGTCTTCAATGCGCTCACTAACCGCTCTCGTGCCACACCGCTCTTGCCCGCTTTCTTCAGTAGCCCGACTACCAGCTCCTTTGCCCTGGTGTGGTACTGCAGCCACATGCGTGTTACGGCATTTATCGCCATGCTCGCAAAGGCGTCCAGTGTATCATCGTCAAGGGCATAATGCTCCTGAAGCTCTTTACCACCACCCAGACCCGAAAACTCGTTTGCCTCTTTATTTGGCAACGCTGAAGGGCTTATGCGCAATGCATCTATCCGCTCCATTGTCCTCCGTGCGGTGTTCAATATCCAGCCGTTTCTTACACGTTCCTCTACCGTTCCGACTTCTTCTGCCAGTAGCATAATTTTTGTTCTTGTTCCTGCGCTCTCACGTACGTGCACAGTGCCGCGGAACGCGATAAAAGGCCTCTTAAGCTCTGTATGCGCAGTTATATCGCCCCCAAGGATTCGTCTGCTCGCGTAGAGAGAGAGCGTCGCAGTCAAGTCGTTTAGCTTGAGTCTGACTATGTTCCCTCGCGCTTCTACTTCTTCCACTTCCCCAACGCCAAAGAGCTCCTTGCACCGTGCACCGGTGGGCGTGACGAGAAACGTACTTCCATCCTCTTGTAAAATAAAATCGCTCTTCAAAAACTCGTCAAAAAAAACCCTGCAGGTCGGAAACAAGTTTAGGTCTTTTCCGCTCTCCATAAGCACTACCTCCGTTTCACAGCACAAGCCACGATAGATAGATAAATAAGTAATTACACGATGATAATGCCGCCGTAGCCCACGACACTGGACCGATCACCGATGATGTCACCACTGGTCATGTATTTCGTCACCCGCCCTTCCGTTGCACCGAGTTTCTTCGCGGCGTGCATCATTGCAGCTATCTGATCAACGCCACATGCGGTCACGTTTCGTTCGTACACCCGCTTGTAGAACTTCGCCACGTCCAACTCTCTTATCGCCTCGATCACGTATTCGTCCTTCGCTCTTGCTATTCCGTCAGGTTCGTAGTGCGTGAAGTCCGAGGAAGCAATAATGACCACTTTTTTATCGATTTGCTTGATCGTGTCTGCCAGATTCTCCCCCACCTCTCTCGCAGTATCTATGTCTATTAACCCGAAACTAATAGGAACAACGCGGAACGTTTTATCGAACAGGAACTGAAGGAACGGGATCTGAAGTTCTATGGAATGCTCGTAGCGATGCGCGGTTTCGTCCACGTCGATAATCCGTTTCGGGAGCGCATCGACGAACGCTTCGTCTACTTCCACCTCTCCCAACGGAGTCGCCCACGTTTCCCGTGAAACCGCAAGAACCGATCCGATACCCTGGTGATTCGTGCCGAGAATGACGAAGATGTCCGCTGGCGGTAACGTAGCGTAGACAGTCGCCGCTACGCCACCTGAATACATATAGCCCGCATGCGGCACGACGGCCCCGATAATAGCCTCGTTCTCTTCTCGGGGTAAGCCGGAGAATAATTCTCGTAGCTGTTTTTCCAATTGCCCCTTCTCGCCTTCATACCAGGAACCAGCTACTACCGGTCTTCTCATACTCGCCTTTTAGCTTGCTTATTTTAGCTTTTTTTAGCTTCAGCTTAGCGCATATATTATATTGCGGCTTCAAAATCCTCTGCAGAATAATCGAAGCTGAATTCGGCTTCGTTACCCGCTTTACGATGCCGCTCCCGTAACATCTCGCGAGCAAGCAGCCAGTAAACGGTGGCAAGCGCCTTTCTACCTTTGTTATTCGTGGGAATGATAAGATCGATAGTAGAGGTAGAATTGTTAGCGTCACAGAGTGCCACGATGGGGATATTGACACTCACACCCTCTTTTAAAGCCTGCTCATCGGTCATCGGGTCGGTCACAATCAGTATGGAAGGCTCGATGAAGTACGCACTGCCAGGATTCGTTAACGTCCCGGGAATGAATCGCTCGACGATCGCCTTTGCTCCGGTAACCTTAGCGAACATGCTCACCGGGTGATGTCCGTATTCGCGTGCGGATACAACCAGAATCGAAGCCGGATCGTAATTAGCCAAGAACTTCGCCGCTGTCCGCAGTCGCTTGTCCATCACCTTTATATCCAACAGATACAAGCCGTCCGGTCTCGCTTGATAAATGAATCGCTTCATGTCGCCGGTCTTTTGCTGCGTGCCGATATGGACACCGCTCGCTAAGTATTCCGTGCCGGGTATTAACGTCTCTTCCCTCTCCTTCTCCGCTGCCATAGTGGTCTTTACCTCTCTGTATTATTATTCTCGGACAAATATATAAATTATGAGCGGTGGGGGTGAAAAGGAAGCAGTAAAGAAGCATATAGAGGATTTGAGGACGGAGTTACACTATCACAATTACCGCTATTACGTATTGGACGCGCCTGAGATCTCAGATGCCGAGTACGATAGACTATTTCGCGAATTAGAGGAGCTTGAACACACGTACCCGGAGTTAGTAACGCCTGATTCGCCGACACAGAGGATCGGCGCGAAGCCATTAGAGGAGTTCGGCACCTACGAGCACAGCATACCGATGCTGAGTTTGAAGAGTGTGACGGCCGAGGAGGACGTGCGGGACTTCGATGACCGGGTACGAAGGCTGCTGGGAGGCGAAGCGGAGCTAGAGTACGTGGTGGAGCCGAAGATAGACGGGTTGGCGATGGAACTCGTGTACGAGAACGGCGTGTTCACCGTCGGCAGCACCCGCGGGGACGGAACGACGGGCGAGAACATAACGCAGAATCTGCGGACGATAAAGACGATTCCACTGCGTATCTTTTCTGACGATGACGTTGGTACGCCCGTATCCTTACTCGAAGTGCGTGGTGAGGTCTACATACCGCTGCGTAAATTCAAAGCGTTGAATGCGGTATTAGGCGAGAAGGGCGAGAAGATGTTTGCAAATCCGCGGAATGCGGCTGCGGGCTCGGTAAGACAGCTCGATTCGAAGGTTACCGCTTCGCGACCGCTCGATTTCTTCGCCTACGGCGTTGGCAGAGCAGAAGGGCGGGAGTTTTCAGCGCAGTGGGAAGTGCTGGAGTATCTCCAGCGGATAGGTTTCCGAGTGAGTCCTCTGATACGGCGGTTTGAGAATATCAATGAGGTGTTTCAATACCATGACGAGGTGCAGGAGAAACGGGATGACTTGGATTATGAGATTGACGGCATCGTGGTGAAGGTGAATAACATCGCGCAGCAAGAGATGCTGGGCGCGGTTTCACGAAGTCCGAGATGGGCGATCGCATTCAAATTCCCGGCACGCGAGGAATACACACGTGTGAACGATATACTCGTGCAGGTGGGACGGACGGGCGCACTCACACCGGTTGCGGTGCTGGAGCCGGTGCAGATCGCAGGCGTGACGGTAAGCCGCGCGACTTTGCATAACGAAGACGAGCTGCGGAGAAAGGATGTGCGGATTGGCGATACCGTCGTGGTGGAGCGAGCAGGAGACGTCATCCCGGAAGTGGTGAGCGTGATCAAATCGAAGCGCACGGGCGATGAGCGAGAGTTCCGGATGCCCGATCGATGCCCGGTCTGCGGTTCGGACGTGCTCAAGGAGGGCCCGATTGTGCGCTGCATCGGCGTTGCATGCAGCGCGCAGTTGAAGGAACGGCTAAAGCATTTCGCGTCGTTACGTGCACTGAACGTCGAAGGACTGGGTGAAAAGGTAATCGAGCAGTTGGTCGATCGCGGAATGGTCTCAGACGCGGCGGATCTGTTCTTCTTAACGAGACAGAAACTCATGGGGTTAGAACGAATGGGCGACAAATCCGCACGGAACATTCTGGCCGCGCTCGAAACGAGCAAGCATACGACGTTCGCGCGACTGCTCCACGCGCTGGGGATACGGCATGTGGGCGAGCATACCGCATCACTGCTCGCGGCTCAGTTCAAGGATATGGACGCGTTGCGGACTGCACGCTACGAGGAGTTGATACGCATACCGGAGATCGGCCCGGAGGTCGCGAACAGTATTATCCTATTCTTCGAGCAGGAGAGCACCAAAAAATTGTTGGAGAAGCTGGAACGAACGGGTGTCGAGTACGAAACGAAGGAAGTTGAAGGAGCAAAAGGAGCCGGAAAGATTCTGGCAGGTAAGACATTCGTGTTCACTGGTCGGATTTCGATGCCGCGGGAGGAGGCGAAGGAGATCGTGGAACGGTTAGGCGGGACCGTGTCGTCGAGCGTCTCGAAGAAAACGGATTATGTCGTGGCCGGAGAAGAAGCAGGATCAAAGTTGGAAAAGGCGGAGAAGCTGGGGGTGACAATCATAAACGAAGAAGCTTTCAGGGAGATGGTGAAAGAGGCTTAAGTGACCCAGCTTCTGCATGCTGGACTTAGTATCCACGAAGGCACCTTTTGATAAAGTCTAAATATTTCAGAAAGTAATCACTGAGGTCGCCTTCTTCGGCGAAGCCTTTCTTCGGTTTGAAACTATCAATGCTGGGGTTGGGACTTAAAGTAAAAGTTTAAGGTAAGGCTTGACCAAGCTTACTTCTTTGCCGTTGCTTTAGCCCGCTCCTTCAGCCTTCAAACGAGGTAAGAGGTCATGATAATAATGGACCGCGGGTTATCAATAGATATGTTTATATGTAACGTCGATACGACATTAAACCATGACAAGTACATGGACAATGACAAAGAAGCTCAAGAGAAATTTTGGCATCTCTGAAGAAGTAGCCAATGCCAAGTTAGCCTTAGATTTACTTAGATACACTGCCAAAGATCGTGGATTAGCAGAGCTGGGATATGAGCCTAATGAACTAAAAGGGCATTTGTCACGCGGAAGGGATCTTCTGATCATCCTTAAAGAAACTCTGGAGATGATTAGTGATAAAAAAACAGGGGAACTTGACGATGCTGTTGCTGATTTAGTTTATTCTCTTAAGAATTTGCGTGAGACTACAAATAAAATGTTATTAGAAAATCTTGAAGAGGGCATTGCGGAGTTGGATAGTCTGGGTGAGGATTTTTCTAATATTAATAATATTACCGTAAGTTACGATTTATTTTTGTACCTTAACTCTGCAGTTTCACAACTTACATTCGTCACGTCTGACAGACTCAGGAGGAATTTAGGTGCGTGGACTGCACGAACTTAGAAAGGACATTCTCCTCAAGAAGTTCAATCATGTAAAAGGAGAAATTGGCCAAATCAAATCGCAGGAAAGGCAATTTTTTTCTTCTATTTTAAGTGAGATTGAAAAACGATTTGGAGAGCTGCCAAGATTGGAAAACCTGTTTTTAAAAACTGGGAATAAAGAATTCTACAAATCGTATTTGTCGAAATTGGATGATATAGAGGTTCTAATAGACCAATATCTAGAAATGAATTGGTACTTGTATGAGACATACAAATATCAGCATGAAGATCCAAAACTTAAAAAGGAACTCCACTTAATTGAAAGTTTTGTAGAGAAGATTTTAACTTCTACTGGAGCTAAAAACGATCTATTGGTGATTCTAGGAAGTGTTCTTTCTGTAATGGATAGTATTGGTATGGAGGAACATGAATTTGGCCGTTTTTTCTTCATTCCCTTTTTTGAAAGGGAAAATTATCTTTTGTGGCCTCTCTTTCCTCACGAGTTAGGTCACGCTTTTTACGACCAAAAAAGACCAATCTTTGAACATTTCTATGAAGAGATGAGCAAAGTTGTTAAGAGGGATTTCATAAAAACTCCTGGTGAGGAATCGGAAAGGAAGCGAGAGGAACAACTCAGAAGGTTCAAAACTACGTGGCATGATTGGATGTTGGAGATATTTGCGGATATTTACGGTGTTCTAACTTTGGGCCCTGCTTTCCTTTTTTCATACTTACATCAAAACCTCTGTGCCAACCCCTATAGGTTACTCGAAAATGAAATGGGTAGATATGAACATCCCCCACACATAATTAGAACAAAAATTCATTTTAGTGTTCTAAAGGGGATTATTCAAAACGAGATTATCATGGAAGTAGTTGAAGATTTGGAGAGAAAGTATGATCTATACGAACAAAATGTTGCAGAACCGGAAAGCACATTATATCAAATGTTAGTCTGTGATGATTTAATAAATGCAAGCATTAAGGAATGCGAAAATATTCCTCGCATATATGTTGATAAAGAGGAAAAAATAGCTTCTGAGTTAGATAGCCCAAAATCAACGTTAAATGAGGATCCAATTACAGCTTTGAACGTTATATGGCTCAAGAAACTTACGGAGGCTTGAGTCTACCTACCAGGGGATATAATCTAGTGAAAAGCCTCGTTCAGCAAAAGGGATTACATCTTCTGCTATTTTAATTGTTACTGGCATTTTCATGCCTCTGAGTGGAGAGCCCCAATTAAGTTCAGAAAGATAGAGAACATCTCTACAAACTTCTTTTATGTCAAAAGTTCCCTCAAAACTGACAACCTTGGTAAGCAGGGGATTTGCAGTTCCTTGTGTGAGTGAGGGGGCACCAGTAGTTGCTAAGATTGCATCGCTATTGCTCAATAGGGTAACCGACCCTATCCCACACATTTGTGCAGTTTCATTGTCACCCTCATAAATCCGAAAGGGGTTGAGTTTTCGGAGTTCAACGCCATAGCAATTAATTACTTCGGGAAGTAACCCTTCTTTTTTCAATCTGGAGATGGCATCGCTTATGCCGTTCTTCTCACTTTTTCTAATTTCGCCATCCCTGTGAATAACTATAGACTTAATCCTCGCCGATTCGTCTTTGTATTTTCTAATTGAATCAAAAATAGCATCGGAAACAATTTCAACCATCGTGTCTTCACTGATGGCTTCCCCCCGTTGTGGAATTGTTTTCCCGATCTCCATGTAAGTTCCGCTTTTATCGATTATGTAGCAGTTCCCCATCACGTGGGACCTATCACCACCAACATCAAGACCTATATAACAATCGGCTGATAATTGCGTTTGTAGAACCCAGGGTTTAAATCCCATTTTAGCAGCAAATCCTACTGCAGTTACAAAAATCATATTTTTATACTTTCTCAAAACCTCTCCCCTTGTTTTGAGGGAAGAAGAACGATAACACTGAAGAGGAATGTTTTTCAAAACCTTCTTAAGATAAAAATAGCTGCCGTCTTCCCAGCGATGCAATGCTAATGCACCGCTTAATTTTTGACTATAGTCAGATAACCAAGTCTCTATTTCTCCCCGGTCTTCATAGCTCATAATTTGGATCCTTTCTGGTAGAGAATACTTTAGATACTTATTAAATGCGTGTTTAATGTCACCGTAAAATTGTATGGCATCCGCTCTAGAAACAATTCCCGAGTGAAATAAAACAAATGTGTCCAGAAACCTAGGTATAGAGTATGGACCAAAGTCTTTTAGAAGATTTTTTTTCTTAAAGTCCCAATTTCTTAGATCCTCATCATTAGCCTCTAAAAAAGCCTTATTTCCAAACTCTAATGTTGGCAGCGTTAAAGTATCGAATTGAAATTTTCCTTCAGATTTACCATCAAGATCAACGTTTATGTCATACTCGCCCAGTTTAATTGGAGTGAAAAAGTTGAGTAATTGTTTCGTTAATTCCCAACGTCTTTCAGGGTCAAGGAAAATGTAGTCCTTTTGGATTGAATTAGGGATATCCTCTGTGCCCACAGTAGACTTCAGGAGTGATGAGGCTTCCCGATATGGTTCTCTTTGTTTGTCGTAATATTTTATTAAAATTACATTCTCATTCGGATTGATTAATTCAGCAATATCCGGTCTTTTTCTAATATCCCTATGATATTCTAAAACACTTGTAAGCCTCCCTTTATAAAGGAAAGATTTCTCAGACGCTTTTTTAGAGGATACGGCATGGAATCGGCATCCCCTTTTTGTATCAGGAAAACATTCGACTAATTTATGTCCTGTTAATTCCGAAGTAAGCTTAGTTATCCCGATTTCGTCCATCTTCTGTTTCAAAGTTTGCGATTCCAAAGTTTTCGTTGTTGGGTCTAAAGTCAGCATAAAACCTTTGTAGAAATCAATTCGAAAAACTACCCCTTGATAAAGTTCAAACTCGCCTCGTTCTACCGTTGGATTACGCATGTAGTAAGTGTTGTATTTTCCCCAAAATTTATGCTTGGTTTCAAGCTTATTTCTAATACCAGAATATAAGAGATCTCTAAAGGCTTCTCGATCCGTTTTTTTTGAGAAATCTAATGTATATTCTTTGAGAAATTTGAGTTCATATACGTTGTCTACGTAAAATGGAGCTTTATCTTCATAATTTCCCAGCAAAAGAACGCAAGGTTTCCCTTCATAGAAATAATCTGTTGCATATGATCTTAAATAATTGCCAAAAGATCTCGCACAGTACTTAAGTTTCCAAAAAATTTCATTGCTTTGTGGTAGCCCATCAACACTGTACAAACTACATGAGATCTCTTGTTCGACGCCACTAATATCAAAAGAGTTCAAGAACATATCATCACCAGAGTTTATTCTTACTTTACAGCACCTCTTTTTCTTCACATTCTATATTACACCATTCACAACTAGCACCAACAAATGCAGATGGCGGTGAATCACTCATTAAAATATTGGTGTATTCTCCAATTTCTGATGGCAGATCGTCATATATGTCACTTAAACTGTAGCTAATATTTGCATCTTCATAGTGTATCACCCCTCTCAGTGGGTTCTCTTCGAATAGATCTAATTTATCAACCATATACAAATATATCATCATTTGTACATGATGACTGGCACTTTGCCTACCACCTTTGCAATCGTAAATTACAACTTCGTCATCTGCAATGTGTAATAAATCTACTCTACCGACTAATGTCCCTCCAGAAACATCCAATTTTACATATTCTTCCTTTTTAATTCTTCCGCCTCTTTTTTCCAGTCCATTACTCAGATCCTTCAGCATTTTAGTGTGGTTGATCTTCCACTGAACCAAACTCTTACTTAGTTGTGCTGTAGCTTCTTTGTGCCTCATTTTATACCAAATCTTAAAGAGGCAAGCCTCATCTCCTGAAATCAGCCTACTCAAATCTGATACGGCAACGTTCATTTTATCGTCAAAAAGAGATAAGGGAAATACATTAATATTAAGTTAAGCCATCAATGATTTTTATAGGGTAAATTACTCCGTAAACACGGGCAGACTTTTATAAGGGGCTCCCTCTGTTTTTGAGAATAATTGGATGTGGGGCAATTTATCTCTAAATCCTCACGGATTTCCCGATTAAAGTTTTTATCGGTTGGATGTGCATGTAAAATAACCACACTTTCAAAAAACCCTAACGCCAGTTGCAATGAGTCAAATCCCGAGGAAACGGTAATTATTCTCCTCTTTTTATTTCCCAATACCGAATTCAACGCTTCTTGTACGCTATCAGGCTTCTGTAGAAGCGTACCATTCGAGGGAAGAAATAGTGGCTTCTGATAATTTAAATATTCCTGGAGTTAGTTAGCAATAGTAAGAGATGCACAACCTCGATATAGCACGAATTTTTAACGAGATTGCGGATATTCTGGAAGTGAAAGGCGAGAACGCCTTTAAGATACGCGCGTACCGAAAGGCCGCACTGACGATCGAAACACTCATCCAGGACTTAACGGTGATCGCCGAGCGCGGCGGCGTGAAAGAGCTGAAGCAGATCCCGGGTATTGGCGAAGGTATTGCGAAGAAGATCGTCGAAATCGCAGAGACCGGCGATTGCAAGAAGCACCGCGAATTGAAACAGGAAATGCCGTCGGAGTTGCTCGAGCTCTTAGCCATACCGCGTGTCGGCCCCAAGACGATCGCGAAGGTGCATCAGGAGCTTGGTATAACGAATATAGAGGAATTGGAGCAGGCTGCGAAATCGCATCAGTTAGCTGGCATTCCGGGATTCGGCGCCAAGGTGGAGGAGAACATTGTGAAGGGTATAGCGCAATACCGGGGTTATCAAGGCCGTGCATTGCTGTCCGTCGCGCTTCCCTACGCCGAATCGATCGTTAACGAACTGAAGAAGTTGGATGCCGTGGAGCAGCTAATAATAGCAGGCAGTTTGCGACGAATGCGTGAGACGATCGGCGACATCGACATACTGGTCGTCTCGAAACGGCCTAACGAGGTGATGGATGCATTTACAAGCCTTGACGGTGTGGAGGACGTGATCGCAAAGGGCACAACGAAATCCTCGATTATCATCAACGGTATAAACGCGGACGTGCGTGTGGTGGAGGCGGTTTCCTTCGGCGCGGCGGCACATTATTTCACCGGTTCCAAGCACCATAACGTACGAATACGGGAGTTAGGCGTGAAGAAGGGGCTGAAGATAAACGAATACGGCGTTTTCCGCGGTGAGGAACGGATTGGCGGTGAGCATGAGGAGGACGTGTTCGCGAGTGTTGGGCTCTCGTACATTCCTCCTGAGCTGCGGGAAGATCGAGGAGAGGTAGAAGCAGCGAAGGAGAACAGAATACCGATGTTGATCGAGCTCAGCGATCTCAAGGGCGACTTGCACGTGCATACCAACTGGAGTGACGGGCGGGACAGTATAGAGGGGATGGCGGAAGCTGCGCTCGCGTTAGGCTACGAGTATATCGCCGTGGCTGACCATTCCCCTGCAGTGGGCGTCGCAGGCGGCTTGAACGAGGAGAAAATACCGAAGCGGCTGGAAGAAATAGAACGGGTGAACACGCGATTTGAAGAAGAAGGAGTTAAATTCAGGGTGCTCAATGCAGTCGAGGTGGATATAAAGTCAGATTTCTCCATGGATTTCTCTGATGAGATATTAAAAGCTCTGGACGTAGTCGTGGGTGCTGTCCACTCAAAATTTTCGCAAGACCGCCCGGCGATGACGAAGCGGATCGTCACCGCAATGGAGAACCCGCACGTAGATATCATTGCGCACCCTACCGGTAGGCTGTTAGGCAAACGGGACCCGTACCAAGTGGATATGGAGCAGCTTATGGCGGCTGCAAAGGACACGGGGACCACGCTGGAACTGAACTCGTTCCCGACACGGCTTGACCTCAACGATCTCCACTGCAAGATGGCGAAAGAATACGGCGTTTTAGTCGCTATCTCCACGGATGCGCATGCGACCACGCAGATGCGGGATGTGCGGATGTATGGCGTAGCAACCGCTCGGCGCGGCTGGCTCGAACCAAAGGACGTGCTCAATACGAGAAGCTTGAAAGAACTAATAAAGTGTGTGAAGCATTAAAACGTTCTTAATTCCCCCCTCGTCGCCTTCTTCGTGATCTCCGATACGCTCGAGAGCCCTTCGTCGATGATGCGCTGCACCTTCTTCTCCAGCCATTCCCTGTTCACACCGCTCAGCGGGATAATCTGCGCGGTTGCTACTTTTGGATCGTCTATCCGTCGACCGATCTCCGAGAGGATCTGGAGTCGTACTTCACGAATCCCATCGACGTTCTCAACGATCTCGCTGGCTATCCGATTGGCGAGCAAGTTGTAAATCTTCCCCGTGTGGTTCACCGGATTCTTTCCCGGGGTTGCCTCCAGGCTCATCGGTCTGTTGGGCGTAATAAGTCCGTTACACCGGTTACCACGGCCCGTCGCGCCGTCATCACCCATCTCCGCCGACGTGCCCGTCACCGTAAGATAAACCGATTTGGGCATGTCTGCCATGTTCACCAGCACGTTGACGTCGCATGCGGTATAGTCGTTCGCGACGCAGGTTATAAACTCCTTTAACCGGTGCTTTGTCTCTATATAGTGATCGTAATCGTCCACGTATTTGGAGACGAACGCGTCACCCACTGTCAACGTTATCCTGTCTCGCTCACGCAGTCCCATCACCTTCATGTCCTCGCCTATCGCCTTCTCCTTGTCTCTGAACTCCGCCATCACCTTCTCCTCGACATTGAGCACTATCGATTCCGTCTCGGAAAGCGGCGCATGCGCAACGCCAAAAGAGGTATCGTTCGCCATCGGCACACTCGGCTCTGCGTTCTCGTTCTCGTTCTCCTTCTCGCTCTTGTTACCCTTGAAGACCTCGATAAGATCCGAAGAACCTCCTCCCAACTTGCTATCCACGATCACGTGACTTTCGACGTCCAGGTTCCTGACGTTTCGTAAATACTCCTTCGCCGCACGGATGGCCACGATATCAACGGCGATTTCCTCGCCTTGAAACACGCGCGTTGCCCGTCCACCCAGCAGTATGTAGATTGGCGAAATGACCTCGCCGCCACCGTATCGCGGCTGTGATCTGCCGGCAGCGAGTTGCACTTTATCCGTGTTGTGATGCAGAATCACACCACACTTTTCCCGATATTCTCTACACAGCGCTACACTCACCGCGTCTGCAATGCCGTCGCATAAGCTGTCAGGATGGCCGAGCCCCTTTCGCTCCACCATCTCTATCGCTTGCTCTTCAACAGGTTCCCTGCTCACGAACTCTACCTTTATGTTCTTCTCCATCGAATCCCGCATACCCATTTTTACGCCCTCTTACACTCTCTTTTATCGCAATAACCACCTAAGAATGAGTTTGTTTATCTATTAAGTACCCTCTTCTTTTTTATAGAAAAGTTTATTGGGAATTATCGCGCTGTTACCCGTAGGATCTTCGATTATTAACGTCATACTCGCTTTACCCAACTTTATTTCTGATATCTGCTTCAGAACCTCATCTGCACGCTCCTTGCTCGCGCCATCTCTGGCCAGCATCATCAACACGTTCTCCACACGCTTCAGCACGCCCTCTACCGTGGATATAAAAGCTTCTCCGCGCTTCGGCTCCACGCTTACGCCCAACTCCGGGATCTCAATGGTTCCGGACGAAGACCGCACGACGATTGCATTAACATCCTCCGTCGACGAAACCACCAGCTCGCATCGTTTCTCCTTCGCTTCCGCGAGCGTCAGTACGTCGGTAGCGTGATAGCCACACGAGGGGCAAACCAAGGTAAATATCATCACTTCACCGAAGAAGGGAATGTCGTAGGGTACAACCTGTGATTCGCTTTCTGCCCCACAGAGTGGACAAGTCTCTTTCACGGCACGGTAACTCCCCTGCACAGCAGCCAGAAAGAAAGGAGGCTGCTACGCTACGCTACTTCCTGGTCAGCTTCTTCCGTTCGATCTTAATGCCTAATGGCGCTACAATCACCTGGTCATCCGAGATGCCCGCGATGTCTCCGCCCACATCGAATGCCGCCATCTTCAAGTCTTTTATCGCCTTCTCTACCAGCACCTTGTCCTGCTTCGCCAGGGATATGTCCAGAATTAAGATATTACCTCCGTAGATCTCCTTCTTCAAATCGGGAATGTCATATAACCCTGTTAATTCCGCGAGTTTTATGTACATCCGTACGCCTTCTTCTTCCCTGAGCTCCTCTTCGTACTCCCCTAAGTCCAAGTCCTGATAATCATCCGCGTCACTTATTCCCTCTTTCTTCACAAATAGCTTCTCAAAACCTTCTTTTAATCCCATTTTTCCCCCTCTCACTCATCATGCATGCATGAATAATCTATTTCTCGCTCTGACATTAAAGATATGGCCCGATCAATTAAAAACTGTTGCATATATTGCATGACGTTCGAAATCGTGAGCGTTTTGGTTGAACGTCGTAGAAGTCGCCTGTTTCGCACACGGCCGTATAATCCCCTGCCTGGTGCCCAACCTCAGAACTGGCACAGTACCTATTCAGCAGCCGAAGAGCCGCTGACACCCGTAGAAGCAGCACGGATAATGACCTTCGAGCGGCGGAGATCTCACTTACGTTGAGAGGATTGTGGCGATCTCAGGGGGCAATCCACACCACACTGAACAGGCCCGCGCTGAAAAAGCGCGTTTGCTCGCATGCGGATACCAATGCTGTAATAGTGCTCTCAGGGATTAGAGAGATGCGTTCGTTCTCTCCGGTACAACTGACAGAGCCGTTGTATCGTTTGATGACCTTCATAAAAAAGAAGAACGGATAGCTGGCGGGTGGGTCACCGGATTACCGGCCAGAGATCGGGTGCTGCGCGTTACGTTAGAATCGAAGATTCATAGAATTGTGCTTACAACCTTTATATAGTGGTAATTGAAACATATAGCATAGAGAGGTAGATAAGAGAGAGGTTTAGACTTTTTTCTTGAATAGAAAAGAATGGAATATTTTAGAAAGCTAGGTATTATTGAGCCTATTTTGAAATCAATAGAAGATGAACAGTTTGAAAAGCCAACAGAGATACAGGAGAAGTCGATTCCGTTAATTCTTACGGGAGAGGATGTTATCGCGGGCGCGGCAACGGGTTCTGGAAAGACGCTTGCCTTTGCAGCGGACATCATCCAGAAAGCTAAGAAAGGAGATGGAATTCAGGCGTTGGTATTAACGCCAACACGGGAACTGGCACAGCAAGTGGCTGCTGCGTTAAGGGTTTTTTCGAAGTACAAGCCGTTAAAGATCATTGCGATTTTTGGCGGGTTGTCGATCAATCCACAAATGGAGCAGTTAAGGACAGCGGATGTGGTTGTAGGAACCCCAGGTAGGATTTTAGACCATATAGGAAGAAGGACAATCAATTTACGCTCGGTGAACACACTGGTGTTAGATGAAGCGGACAGAATGCTGGATATGGGCTTTATCGATGATGTGAAGCAGATAATACGAGAGTGCCCGCGAGAGCGGCAGACGCTCTTGTTTTCCGCGACCATTCCACGAGAGATAGCGCAGCTCGCGCAGAGATATATGAGGGCGCCTGTTGAAGTTGCTGCAGAACCGTATGTCGATCCGACAAAGTTAACGCAGTTTTACTATGACGTCCCTGACAATCTGAAATTCTCGTTGTTAGTCCATTTATTGAAGCATGAAAAGGCGGGGCTGGTTATGGTCTTCTGCAATACGCGGAAGAATACAGACTTTGTGGCCAACAACCTCAAAGCTGCGGGAATCGATGCGCTGGCCATTCATGGCGGATTGACTCAGGATAAGAGAGATAGGGTAATGCAGCGATTTCATGCTCAGAACGTCTGTGTTCTTGTCTGCACCGATGTCGCCGCACGAGGTCTAGATATCCCTGGTGTGTCGCATATTTACAATTACGACATTCCGAAGGACAGCAATGATTATATTCATCGGATAGGGAGAACGGCACGAGCAGGGGAAGAAGGGAGAGCAATTAATATCCTCGCAAGCAGGGATCACGATAGTTTCAGACGCGTCATGAGACTCAGGGATGTCACGATAACTGAAGAACGACTCCCCGATGTAAAGAAAGTAGGAATAAAGTGGAAAGAACAGCCACAAAGAAAAACGATGAGACCACGAGGGCGTGCGGCGTATAGGGGTAGGGCAAGCTATTTTTAAGCCACCGCTCGTACTTGCCCCCTATACTTTTTGGGGGCATATCCCCCGGTTTTCCGTTTTTCACAGATCTCGGTAGTCCGAAATTACTATTCGCAGCTCGTTCGCGTTGGCTGCTTCACGTAGTACGGACTCGATCTCATGGCGATCTTGTGGGTCATTGATATATCTTACAGAATCGCCATACCCACTCACGATACGTTCAAGTGTACCTTCTGGAATAGGCTGCCCGCCGGTTGTCTCTGTTTTGCCGTTATAAAATAGTACTATCTTCAGCGGGATCTTTCGTTGCACCGCTTCCGGCAGACCCAGGTGTCCCGCAGCGATGAAAGAGAAGTCGCCGGTTAATGCCCAGACATCATGATAGCCCGCCAAATACGCGCCGATTGCAAGCGGGATGCTGCCGCCCATATACGTCGTTATATCAACGCAGTTGTACGGTGGAAAAGCGAACAGGCTTGACACCCCGGTATCTCCGATCACTATTTTGCCCCGGATAGATTGGAATACCGCAAACAACCGAACGTACGATTCAGCAACCGTTTTCCAGTGCCCGGGTAGCGAATCGGGGATTATAGGCGCTGCAGGTTTTGGCAGCTTCGTCCAATCGCCATCCTGCCGTTTGGCGCGAAGTACTTCGTGCTGATACTCGCTAAAGAACGGGCACAGCACATGCTGCGTGATCTCCCTCCTGTACGGAATACGTTCGTTACGGCCGTCGCTCGAATCCGTGTCCGATAGAAGGTCTAAATCACCGGACTCGACGACAAGCGCATACGGGAGTTGATATCTTTCTGAGTGCTCGAAACAGCCAACAACATCCTGATAGATAGTTTCGGGATCTCCTGATCGATAAGGAATGCCGATTCCGTCAAGGTACGCAGCAATGTCAATTATACTGTCCGAATGTGCGCCTTCTTTGTCATCGAAAATAACGGTGACGAATCCCGCGGTGGTGCCTGCGTACAACGAATCTATAACGCTGTTGCCCGCTTTCACGAACCCGTGTGCTTTCATCAAGCTCGACGCTCGTACGCCAGCCAAGCTCGCACCGTGCGCAATGGAATAGGCAACCTCTTCGTTAAAAGAGATCGGATGCTTCCGGTTAGTGATTTCGCAGAACTTAGAGAAGACCTCAGTGCCACCAGAACCGGGAACGCACGTGCTAACGGCAACACCGGCATCATAGAGTGCCTGAGCAACGATCTCTGATAGCTTCTTTTTCATGGCGTGACCTCTCTCCGTGCTTTTATGATGGCCCTTGCGGATATAAAAAAAGAAGCTTTCTCGTCTTGAATAGGAACTGCGGTCACAAAAGCGTATGGAACGCAGGTCATTAGTTTGCCCGCCTGTTGTATACAAACTGAATTACTGAGCCGATCAGACTCCAGAGGATAATCGAGACAACAACATAGACCTGTGGGATTCGAAGGATCCAGGGGATAGTGTAATGCGCCTGCGGTGAGCTTATATCTCCAAGGTACAGGGTGGATAAGTGATAAACCTCGTCACCAAGGAACGCGGTAAAGTAATTAATGATGACTGCCAAGTCACCAGGCCATGCCCAGGCAACCAGGAATCCGGTTACAGTCCCGAACAGTAAAAAGCTCAGGCTAATTCGCTTTTCCGGTGAAATTCCCAGCGTACCGAGACCCGTAAAGATACCAAAAATCGCGAGTCCATAAAGTGCTGAGAGAACAAGAAGCTGTACTATAGCGTCGTAAATCATGGTTATATTATTTATTTTCTGTTAAGTTGAATTTTAAGCATTCTGACGTGACCTTTTTGGCAACCGGCTCGCGTTTGAGAGAAGTTCGTCTATTAGTGATTTGAGCAGCGTAGCACGTTCTATATGCTTGAATATCAAGGCTATGTCAAGGCTACGTAATCGCGTGCCTGAGGGATTTAAATTGCCGAATCAAACGGCGGACTGTACTTCACCACGCCGCGTACGTTCTTCAACGCACCGGGAACAAGCTCAAGCACCATAAACGCTTCGTCAGGCACTTCAAATGGCGCCTTTATGCCACAGTCGCGCGCAGGCCTGAACCCGAACCGGGGATAGTACTCAGGATGCCCAACCACGATCACGATCGAATAGCCGAGCTTTTTACATGCTGCCAACCCGTGCTGAACTAACAGAGTACCAATACCGCTGTTCTGGCATTCGGTGAGAACGGCCATGGGGGCAAGTGCTAACGCCTCTACTGAAGTTTCAGGCGATTCGATTTTTACTGGACTAAAAAGGATATGGCCGACTGTTTGAGTATTATCGTCTAAGGCCACAAGGGATAATTCGGGGATGAAATAGTCTGAAGTACGAATAGCCGCGATTAAGTTCGCTTCCTCCTCGCCCTGAAAAGCGCGGGTGGTTACGTTTTCGATGCTTGCGATATCTTCCGGTTTTTCTGGTCTGATATGGATCATTGTTACAAAAAAGAGGGCTAATACTACGCTAATTTTCACCGAGCATATACCTTACTCCGCCTATCGAGCTTTAGTATAACAACCCTCTTCTGATCCTCGTTTATTTCATACAACATGCGGTACGCACCCAGCCTGATTCTGTAAAGATTGGTCTCTCCACGGATTTTTCGATAGGGGTGAGAAAAAGGGTTGCTTTTCATATCCTCTATAACAGTTCTCAAGTTCTCTCTGTGAGCCCTCGGCAGTTCTCCTACGACTTCGCAGCCTTTCGGGCGAATACAATGTCATACATTATCTTCGTCCCCGAAGACCTCGTCGAAATGAAGATATTCTCCTGCTTCTATCTCTTTCTGGAGCGCCTCGACCTCATTCTGCTCGTCCTTGTCCAACTCCTCAAAGCCGAGAAAGTTATCGATTTTGGCATTAAGCTTCTGTAATAGACTCTCAATACGATCGATTTTCTCCATCAGGGCCTCAGACATTTTTTTCACTTAAAGTAACTACTACTCAACAGTATTTAAAATTACCCGAGATCTTTTCTGAGCGGCTACTAAAGATAGCTCAGGGATGAAATAGTCTGAAGTACGAATAGCCGCGATTAAGTTCGCTTCCTCCTCGCCCTGAAAAGCGCGGGTGGTTACGTTTTCGATGCTTGCGATATCTTCCGGTTTTTCTGGTTTGATATGGATCATACATCTTTCATAATCTGCCGTAAAACTTCTTAATCTGCCTCTATTATTTGAATATCCCAAATGAAGCCCTCAGTGTTATTCTTTCCAGTATAATAGTTAACTATCCCATGATATTTTCTCTTATTTTTTGGATTGTTAATTTCCCAATAATCTAGCATTATCTGCATAAGGAATCCATCACTTTCAGAAATATTGTTCATGATTTCCGACGCGGGTATAGAAATTTTTTCGTTCTTTTGTGTAGGAAAGACAAAATATGTTATATTTATATCTTCAGCTAGATCTTTTCTCCCCAATTCTGTAAAAGGCGTCTGATAAAAAATTATATCTCCTCTTTTAAATTCTATTGCTGCTGGAAGTTTCCCACTATTCTCTAGAACTACCCCTATAGATGAAGTGCCACTATCAACGAGAATGTCTGAAACAAAAACAAAAGGTCGATTATTTGCTTCAAAGTCATTTTTCATTGTTGAAGCCATTTTATGTGTAGAGACAGCATAATACATAGTAACACCTACTAAAGCAAGCACTAGGATGACTTGGATTTGTTTATCATTATTACCAATCCAATTCCAAACTTTCCTCATTTGTTAAACAACATCTAAGCTATCGTGAACATATATAGTTTCGCATGCTCCCGAGGCTGTCCAACAATTATCTACGAATCGATAGAATACACTTAGATCTAAAGCTCACTTGCTATCCTTCCAGCTTGTGTTAACGTGTCTATGAATTATTGGACGTGCAAAAACCGGTTGATTTTTATATTAGTGGTTCAT
>DATKXZ010000010.1:0-3278 GCA_035528755.1 Desulfobacteria bacterium
ACGGTCGTAAAATCCGGGATATCCTTTGGAAATCCGAGAAACTTCATGAATGAGAGCTTATCCGCAGCCTGCTTCTCGAGTTCGGGATCGGAGAGCCCGTGCCACTGCTGGAGCACGAGCAGCTTGACCATTACCACTTCAGCGATGTTCGGTCTGCCGCCCCTCTCACTCCGGTTATCGAACATATCGCCCACTATCGGGCGGAACGCTTCCCAATCTACCATCGATTCTATCTCCGCTAGCCGATCTCCAAACCGTTCCACCCGCTTGTACGCCTCATTCAAGCCAAAATCAACAAAATTTTTCATGATATATGATTATATGCGGTAGTGTATATAAAATTAATAGATACCCTCAGTGAGGGTTTTTCAAAATCCTCCGTAGTATATGTTCGATGGTGGGATATACGACTGTCTGGAACTTCAGGGAGCGGCTGACAGAGTTTGGGAAATAACAATTAGTAACACCTCCTTACAATATCTTCATATTTTGAGGCGGAAAGAAGGAAGGAGCGCGGCTATTTATATCGCCAAAAAATAGGGTGTATAAAAAAGTGCTGAAAATAGAATTCAAACAGCAAATCTGGCGTGCACCCGCGCCTGCGTGGATAAGGTTCTGTAACTGGATCGACCAGCGTAAAAAAGCACGTTTATTCCAGCCCGTGAGCCACGCATATAGCATAATCGCGACTGCCTGCTTCACTAACAGCTGCGGGGGATTATAGAACGGTTTTACTTGGGCGTGGCTAGTTCCTTTCATCTCACGGGTTTACGTCTTTCTTTCTATCTTGCGGGGTGAGTTGCTGCACGTACGCACACATTTCGCGGCGAACGTCCCGGCACCGACGCCGTTGTCTATATTCACTACCGCTAAGCCCGGCGCGCAACTCTGGAGCATAGAAAGGAGCGCGGCAACGCCCTCACCGCCTAACCCGTAGCCCACAGACGTCGGAACACCGATCACCGGTACGTCCACAAGTCCTGCAACGACGGAAGGCAATGCGCCCTCCATACCGGCAACGACGACGAGCGCGGCAACGTCCTCTTTTACCAAGTCTTCAAGCGGCGCTGCGAGCCGGTGTATGCCCGCAATACCCACATCGTACGCCTTTATCACCTCGCAACCGCAGACTTCAGCAACAACTCGCGCTTCCTCGGCAACCGGAATATCCGCAGTGCCTGCCGCGACGATACCGATTTTACCGCGTTTTTCAAAGCTATGGCTCCGGTGCTTTACGAGTATCGTTCGTGCAGCTTGATTATACTCGACGTTAAAATCATTATCTTCATTCAAACGCGTTGTTAGCGCCTCTGCATCTTCTTCTCGCGCCCGGCTTACTAACGCAAAACCCTTCGCCGTCGCATGTGCCATCGCTATATCGGCTACGTCGCTGCTGCTTTTGCCCTCGGCGAAGATGATCTCAGGTATGCCAGTCCGCTGCGTTCTGCCCAGGTCTATCCGCGCGAAGTCTTTTAGCTGCTCTAACTGCTGCGATTTCAAGTGCTTACTCGCTTCTTCGATACTCAGGTCTCCACGCGCGACTTTTTTTAGGATCTCTTCCATAGCACTTTTTCTTTTTTACACAACACTTTCTTTCTTTTCTAAAGAAAGAACCTGTGCTAAGAAAGACATATATTGGAAGGTTCTTTTAGTAAAGCTTTTCTTGCCATTAAAAGGTTTGTGCGAAAAGGAAAAAATTGATAAGGATGAAACTAGAAGACCTCGGCGAGCGCGGACTAATAGAACGGATAACAAAGAAATTTCGAGTTGACAACCGAATAGTGACGGCAGGAGCTGGCGAGGATGACTGCGCCATTATCGATCTCGATAGAGCCAAAAACTGCTACCGGTATCTCGTCGTGACCACCGACTCGTTGCAGCAATCGACGCATTTCCCGCCTGGTATAACCCCATTTCAAATGGGCTGGAGCGCTGTTGCCGTTAATCTGAGCGATATCGCAGCGATGGGCGCACAGCCGTTTGCGTTCGTGATTGCAATGGGTATCCCAACTCAGACAGAGACATCGTTTATGGAGGAACTCACGGCAGGGATAGAAGACTGCGCCTCTACCTACAATACCGCCGTCGTTGGCGGCGACATCACACAAAGCAGAGAGCTTATCCTGACCGGAACGTGTCTCGGATTTGCGGATAATCCCATACGAAGATCAGGCGCAAAGGAGGGGGACTTGTTATGCGTGACGGGTTCACTTGGAAACGCTGCCCTCGCTTTGAAGATAATAACTAACAAGCGGAAAGTGCCAAAAAGTATTGAAGAACTGGCGAAGAAGGCACTATTTCAGCCGCAGCCTCGCATCAACGAAGGTATTATCATCACTAATTCGGGCGTAGCGACTGCAATGATCGACATCAGTGACGGGCTCGCGCTTTCCATAGCAGAGATTGCGAAGAGCAGCAACGTCGGCGCTGAACTCTATGAGGATAGCGTACCAATATTAAGCGATGAGATAAGAGATGACAAGAGCTTTTCCCTATCAAAGCGAGAACTTAGAGCGCTTGCGTTATATTACGGTGGCGATTACGAACTGCTCTTTACGATTGACAGAAGCGCGTTAGAAAATGACGAATTAATGCAAAGGCTAAAAAGAGAAGTGAACATGAACGTTATCGGCACAATAGTGCCTGCAGAGGAAGGAATCTATTTTAAAAAGAGCGATAAGAAAGAGCTGATGGAAATAAAGGGGTATCAGCATTTTTAAAAATAGGTAATGTCCCAAATTTCGTGGCTTACCTTGAACATCAACAATTCCTTCCATGTCCAACTGTGATCTGTGATGCCCTCAGCCATGCAGGGTGTTCTTCCTATGTTCTTCTCACCCTTCTCTGTTTTTATCGTCAACGCAGAATTAACCCTGATCAGGTTGTTGTAGCACTGATACACGTCTAAATGGTTGTCCAACATCTCTTTGCACTTGGAAAAGCACAAACTTCTCCTGACCAGCCTCGAAATCCCATGTCTCACGGTTAGATTATATCTCTCCACATAGACCGTCTCTATGCCCACCTCATCTACGTCACCAAATATGATATTCTGGTCTTACCGACTACCCGGCCCCTTTCCCGTTCCTTGATGAGTTGTCCGTAGTTAATCGTCTCTGCCTCGAAATTAGCCAGTGTAGCAGTGACATACTGATCGTTGCCGTCACTGATAAATGTAGCCTTATCATCCTCTGTTGGCTTCTCGCCTCGTTTTCTCACCGTTTCCATCAACGTATCTGCGGTGGCTTGTACCCTTTTACCAGTGCTGTGTGCCAGAT
>DATKXZ010000011.1:0-20147 GCA_035528755.1 Desulfobacteria bacterium
ATATGACCAGGACAACCATGAACTTCAGCTTGAAAGAAATCTTTGACTCGTTCAACCTCGAAGAGATCTGGAGATTGATCAGGGCAAACGCGAGAAAAACCGATGCTGAGAGTATGAAGAGGAGTATCTTTGCCTTTAAGCTGATCATGAAGATCAGGGACGCGCCAAGAGCATCAAACCACCAGTAATCGGTGATCAGCCGGACTATCCCGGATATGGACAGGATGAAGATCACCAATAGGGCGATGACAATAGCTTTGAATCGATCCCAGTCCTGCGCCATAAAGGTGAACAAGGGAAGCATCACTTATAAAAGGCTGTGGAAAACCTCCGCAGTGTTACAACCAGAGAGCGTACGTCCTCGACCACGACAGGCACACGAACGGGCGTGAGTGGGGAGTTTTCGATTATATGTTTGATATGTTTGAACCGATGGGTGGCGCACAGAGCACACTCGAAGGTTGATAATGAGATCAATCAGAATGTTTATAGCGGATTTTGAAAAACCCTTTCTGATGATATCTATTAATTTTATATACACTACCGCATATAATCATATTAATGAAAAATTTTGTTTATTTTGGTTTGAATGAGGTGTACAAGCGGGTGGGTGGAACGGCTTGGAGATCAGCTAGCAGAGATAGAATCGATGGTAGATTGGGAAGCGTTCCGCCCGATAGTGGGCGATATGTTCGATAACCGGAGTGAGCGAACGAGGCGGCAGACCGAACATCGATGAGATGAGGGGGTAATGGACAAAGCTGCTCGATGAGGCGCGGATAGTCCTGGTTCCATGTTTGCAAGAATAGGAGCTGCCCGTTAGAGAAGTAGGGCTCGATCGCTTATGCTGGTCTTCTCCTCACCACGCAGCGATAATCATCTATTTTCGCGACAAAACTCCAATCCCTGCTCAGATAGCTTTCTAACTTCTCAACGGAAATTACCTTTTCGGCTGTTTTAACCTCCGGTACGAGCTGCCCGCGTTTCCATTCCATCGCGTCCTTAATGAGCGTGACTTGCTCTTCCTGCGGGAGCAATCGCCATAATATCTCTTTACCCTCGCCGTATTTCGCCTTTATATACTGCCCGATAATCTTCTCCGGATCATCGCTTATGCCCGCAGAAGCCGCCCTCACCGAGGCTAACAAGATATCCGTAAGCTTCGACTCCATAGGGCTCCGTGCGAAGTTTAATTTCGCGTATTCCACACGGTGATATTCGACCTTCTCCTTATCATAATAGGCGTCCTGAGAGCCAGGAAGGATATGGCCAAACAGAAACTGCTGCGTGCTCGGATCCATCCGCCCGCCATCGACTGTCGGTTCTCTCAGCACCGATTCAAACGCTTTTCTCAAGCAGTGCGCTGAGATATGTTCCCACTGCTCTATCCCTGCGCGTCGTGCCGCAGTTTTGATTATCTTATTCACCGTTTGTGGCGCAGGTCTATGCAGCATGCGCTCCGCTTTCTTCCAGAGCGTCCAGTCAGAGCAAAACAGGGGCTCATCCGGTGCTATGTTCACGAACTTCTCGCTCCTTTCCCGGAGGAATGCCTTCAATACTTGAGCGGCTTCTGCACAGATAAAGGTGCAATAAGGAATGTTCCCCTTGCAGGCATCAGGCACGCGTTCTTTCATCTCGGGATACACCGGAATTTTGATGATCTCCTTCCCGTTCTCCACATCATCTCGCACGTCCTCGTAGTTCAGTGCGCAGAGTGTGCTGATTCGTAATCCAGAACTAAAGAGTGAAAGGAGTAATGCTCTATTCCGTGCACTACCGGCGCCATCGGCAATTCGATACATCTCGTCCTTAGTCGGGATGTACTCCTTCTTCTTCCGGTATCGCGCGGGCACGAAATACGTTCGCACCTTTAAGGTCTCGTAACCGTTCACCCTGAAGAAGGACTGGAGTCTCCTGATGATACTGTTAAGGTACGCTCGACTATACTTCGTTTCGCCAAGCTCATCAACAAAATCCATAATGAGCTCTTCCACCTTTTCAGCCGGGAGTTTTACCAGCTCATCAGGTCCGTAGCTGGTATATTGACAGAACCGATGAAGTATGCGCAGATAGACGCTCCTCGTACTCGTGCTCTTCGTATACCTTCTCAGATGGCGCAGCCACTTCTGTATCGAAGGGTACATCGACTTCCAGGCATCAGCGCCATCCCTAGCCTCTATTCCGAAGTAGATCTCCCATTCGCGGAGTTTTCGCGGCTCGCGCAGCTCAAACTTACCAAATACCTTCGGCGTTTCAACAGCCATTTTTAAATCACAAAAATACTAAAGCGTCCGCTCATAAAAACTTCCCTTTTATAATGGATTCATCCGCTGTAGCAGATGGGCCCGATGCGATTCGAACGCATGACCTTCGCCTCGTAAAGGCGATGTCATAACCAACTAGACCACGGGCCCTTCTTTGCTCTTTCTGCGCCACGTTACGCTTTTTGCCGCGGTGGCTGGTGACGAAACGTAACCCGCTTTATTCTTTTGGTTCGTTTCGTATACTTTATATTATACATACGATAGTGCTATTTTAAAATAAAAAGGCAAGGAAAAATGCGTGGTGGATTTAGAAAAGGAGTAGGCATGAATCCGAAGGTATTAAGCCAGCAGATGAAACAGATGGGCATAAGCATCGAGGAGCTGAGCGATGTCGAAGAGGTCGTGATAAGAACCGCAGATGCCGAGCTCGTTTTTGAGGACGCCGTCGTTACCGTTATGGACGCACCGGGGTCGAAGATGTATCAGATAACCGGTACACCGGTAAAACGCCCGAGGACTGAATCAGAGCCTGAGTTGAGCATCTCTCAGGAGGACGTAGCGATCGTAATGGAAAAAGCGGGATGCAGCGAGGCAGAGGCGAAAGCTGCGTTAACCGAAACGAACGGTGATTTAGCTGAGGCGATATTCAAACTCTCTGAATAACGTAAAGAATGACCAAAATTCAGCCGAAACGCGTTGGGATCGTATGTAAAGGTAGGGACGAGGATATCACCGTATTAAATAAGCTGATAGAATCCATAGAGGATCGAGTTGACATTGTACTCGATGAATCGACAGCGAATAAGCTCCAGACGCACGGAATGAAACTGAACGAGATGTCCGTGGATCTTCTGATCTGCATTGGCGGCGATGGCACCATTCTACGGGCTCTTCATGCGTTACAAACACCCACGCCTATGTTAGGAATAAACATGGGTGCTATCGGTTTCTTAGCGGAGGTGCAGCCAGAAGAAAGCGTTTCTACACTCACACGGCTGTTAGAAGGGTTCGAGGTCGAGCGAAAAGAGCGGCTTGCCGTAACGATCAACGGAACGGAGGAGAAGATGCCGTATGCGATGAACGAAGCGGTCGTAATAACCTCCAAACCAGGGAAGATGCTTCATTTTGCCATCTTTATCGATGAGGTGGAGTTGGAGCGGTTACGTGCGGACGGTGTGATCTTCGCAACTCCCACTGGCAGCACTGCGTATGCTATGAGTGCCGGTGGACCCATCGTAGACCCCCAAGTGAATGCGACCATAATCGTGCCAATCGCGCCCTTTAAACTCGCTGCACGACCCACAGTCGTTGATATAACCAGCGAGATACGCTTTGAACTCCTGGAGCGGAAGAATGCCGAATTGGTGATAGATGGGCAATTTTACCGGGCGATCGGGAAAGAAGAACGAATTAGTATTACCCGGGGTGCGCCGGCTTTTTTTGTGAATGTCGGAGGCAAACATTTTTTAAAACTCCGTGACAAATTACGGGATGAGGAAGAAAAAGGAAAGGTTGATATACCTAGAATGTGAAGGTGTTTGTGGGGGGAAAAGGAATGAAAATGCAAAGTATATCGGCATTGAAGTTGAGCAATAAACGGGTTGTGAACTCGGATGGCGGAGAAATGGGCACGTTGCACAATATAGTGGCAGACGCGGGAACGGGCATTTTGCGGGAACTTGTGGTTAAACCCGCTGAGGAGCTTGACACAAGCAAGTTCAAGATGGAGGACGAATACATCTTCGTGCCGTTCGAGGCCGTTAAGGCGATAAAGGACGTCATCGTCGTGGATAGCGAGAGGATACGTGCACGGGCGTGACGGGATTCGAACCCGTGATTTGCAGCTTAGGAGGCTGCCGCCATATCCTTGCTAGGCCACACGCCCTGTCAGACTTTTTCGTGCAGAGAATAAAGAGAGGATTATCAAAGAAAAAGCTTTTTCTTATCGAATTACTTGAAGATTTTAGTGCTGTTTCAGCAGCATTTCTTTCTTATCTATGCTATGGCGATATTGCAAAAGAGCGTGGAACAGGCAGCGAAGATCATCAACGGGCATGAACACGCGCGCGTGATCTCGCATTACGACGCAGACGGGGTAACCTCAGCAGGAATTATCTGTAACGCGTTACTTCGACGAGGCATACAGTTCCACGCGACGATTGTGAACAAACTGGAACGCTCTTTTATTCAGGATTTGGATGAGGGCCTGGTCATAATTTGCGATATGGGCACTGCGCAATCCGATCTACTATCCGAGAATCTCAAAGGGAAAGACGTGGTAATCATAGACCACCACGCGCCTGCAACGTCAGTCCCGGCATTTCACGCATCGTCGTCTTCCTCAGTCCTTATCAATCCCTGCTGCCTGAGTGGGGCGGAAAAGCGTGAGTTGACAAATGAGCGTGGCAGCACGATTTGCGCTGCAGGGCTCTCTTATCTCGTAGCACGGTGTATGTCAGGCGAAGATAGGGGCAACATAGACCTTGCCGGACTCGCGATCGCGGGGACATTAGGCGATAAATTGGATTTTGAAACCGGGATTAACCGACTGATTGTGGACGAGGCGGTACAGGAGGGCGTTGTTACGGTAAAAACCGGTCTGAAGCTCGGGGGTGGTAAGATCCGGGGTTCAATCCTTTTCGCTACCGATCCCTACATCCCTCTCGCAGGTAAGGTGGAGTGGGTGGATGCGTTTTTGGATAAGATAGGAATAGCCGAAGATACGAACTTGAGCGATTTAAATAAGGCAGAGGAGAAAAGGCTGACTACCGAGTTGTTAGCGCTCTTACGAGAATCGCAAGCTCGTATCAGCGATGACGCATTAGTAGGAACCACGTACACGCTCCATTCTGAGGTGATACGGGATGGCATGGATTTTATGAGGATGGTAGATGCGTGCGGTCGGTTGGGCAAATCAGGGATAGGAATAGGGCTGTGCCTGCGTGAGGCGAAGCTGGTAGAAGAAGCGACCTCGTTATACATGAACATTCAAAGCAAACTTGTCTCCGAGTTGAGTAGAATAGAAAGTGCGGAGGATGCGATAAAAGAGCTTAACAATATCTTCTACTTCTTCGTGCAGGAGGGTGGCGTAACGGGCACGTTAGCCGGCATCGTAGCGGACTATATCTGCACGGTAAAGCCCGTAATAGTGCTGAACAAGAAAGACCAAGTTGCGGAGGGCCAGAAGGATGAGGATACGAAGATATCAGCGCGGTGTAACAAAAAACTAATGTCTGCATCAGGGGGGATAGACCTCGCTGTAGCGATGGAGCAAGCATCAGGGGCGGTAGACGGTTTTGGCGGCGGACATCCTGTTGCCGCGGGAGCATCCATTCCCAAGGGCTCCGAAGAGAAATTCATAGCAGCGCTTGATACGATAATCGGCAAGCAGCGCGGGCAAAAGAAGTGAAGGTTTATAGCCAGAACCGTTTACAGACCTTTATCCCTGCTCTTTTTAAATTGCACACAGGGGATTCAGAATTTTATTAACAACGAATCCGTAAGTAGGTATTGCAAATGGGGATTGCGGTTGTAGGCGGCGGGATTTCTGGAATATCTGCGGCACTCGATCTCGCACGTTCTGGATTCACGGTCTACCTGATAGAGAAGAACCAAAAACTGGGTGGTAAGATGTCTGAGCTTGCGGAATGCAAGGTAGGCTTAGTTCCACTGATTGCAGAGGTGGAGAACCACCCTAACATCGAACTCTTGCTCTCCAGCGAGTTGGAGGCCTTATCGGGGTCTGCGGGCAATTTCAAGTTGACCGTTTCCGGGAAGGAGATAGCAGTTGAGAGTGTCGTGTTAGCCCCCGGTTACGAGCTCTTCGAGGCTATATCCCGAAGTTATTCACTCGATCATCCGGACGTTGTTACCTCGTTGGAGTTCGAACGAATGCTCCGGGCCGCTACGAAGACCGGAGAACTGCTGCGACCTTCGAACGATGCGCAGGTGAAGAGGATAGGTTTTATCCAGTGTGTCGGCTCGCGGTGCACCGAGAACGAGCAGTGCTCCACCGTTTGTTGCGCTTATACGGCGAAGGAGGCGTGGATATTGAAGCGGCGATTCCCTGATGTTGATGCTTACATCTTTTACATGGATCTACGGGTATTTGGAAAGGACGAAGCGTTAGTGGAAGAGATAACGAACAGATATAACGTGAAGTACATACAGTCGCGAGTGCCCGAGGTCGTTCCTGAGGGCGAGACCTTGACGGTTAAGTTCGAGGATTTCGAACAGGGATCGGTTGAGCGATTGGATCTCGACATGGTGGTCCTTGCGGTTGGGCTCCGGCCATCAAGAACGGTACGTAAACTCGCGGAAATAACCGGCGTAAAGACGGACGGCAAATCCGGCTACGTAGATACGAGCTTCACAAAGCCACTGGAGACGAACGTCCCCGGCATCTTCGTCTGCGGGACCGCGAACGCACCGATGAAAGTTTGGGAAAGCGTGGCGCAGGGCAGTGCAGCCGCTTTAAAGGCTTCCTTACTATCTGAGCGCGTCGAGCGGCTGGAAAAGGATCGGGAAGTGGTTGAAACCGAAGCTGAGCCAAGGATCGGGGTCTTCATCTGTGGGTGTGCAGGTGAAATAGGCAATTCCGTGGATATCTCTGCGGTTGTTGAGCGTGTGAAGGATCAGCACGGCGTCGTTTACGTAAACGGCGAGATGAACACCTGCGAGGACGTACGGACTGCGATAGAGCGGGACATAAGAGCCCAACGCCTGAACCGGGTCGTATTTGCCGGCTGCACACCGCGAGGCCATGAAGAGTTGTTCAGAGGCGCGTGTGCGAAGGCAGGATTGAATCCCTATCTGCTGGAGATCGCGAACATACGGGAGCACTGTGCATGGGTGCACGAGCGCGAAGAAGCGACTGAAGTGGCCGGAGATCTTATAACTATGGCGGTCGAGCGCGCGAGACACCTTGAAGATCAGCCCGTCGAGCGCTATCCGGTAACTCCGAAGGCGCTCGTTATCGGTGGCGGTGCCGCGGGAATGTCCGCTGCGCTTGACATTGCAACCGCAGGGTATGACGTTTATCTTGTAGAGAAAGAGCCAAAACTCGGCGGATTGCTGAATACCATCACGAACTTACTAACCGGAGAAAGTGCTTCTGACGTTTTAAACAGTCTTGTTGCCCAAATAAAAGATAATGCACGGGTAACGGTGTATACAAATGCGGAAGTGGCGGATGTTTGGGGCAGACCCGGGGGATTCAAGGCGCGAATACACGGAGATAGGGAGGATGCGGAGATAGAATTCGGAGTTGCTGTACTCGCGACTGTTGCGAGCGAATCGGTACCTGAAGAAGGGTATTTCGGCTATGGGCACGATAAAAACGTAGTAACGCAATCCGAGTTTGCGAAGATGCTGAAGGACGGCACTGTCGTGGAGAATGCCAGCGCAATTGTTATGATCCAAGAGGGGACGCCAGGCGAAGGGGTGTATCAAAAGCAGAACAGCATCAACGTGGTGACGAACGCATTAAGAGCGAAGAAACTTAAGCCTGAATCGAACGTATTCGTGCTCCACCAGGAGATCAAGACGTACGGTAAATGGGAATTGGTCTACCGCGAGGCGCGAGAACGAGGCGTGATCTTCCTCAGATACGATAAAGAGCGTCCGCCGGAAGTGGAGGACGGAATCATCTCCGTTCACGAAGTTACACTTAATGATGATCTACTGTTACAGCCTGATTTGGTCGTGCTGAGCACGCTGATGAAACTGCATGAGGGGCATGAACACCTGAGCGAGCTGTTCAAGATCCCACTGGATGAAAATGGATTCTTCCTGGAAGCACGTGAGCGACCGCGAATGAACTTGACGCCCGTTGATACACCTAACAAAGGCGTGTTCATCTGCGGTTCGGCTATTTACCCTACAACGCTGGATGAATGCTTTGTTCTTGCCAGTGCAGCGGCATCACGGGCTTGCGGCATCCTCTCTAAGGAGTTTATAGAGTCGGAACCGCAAGCTGCGCGCGTGAACGAAACGCTTTGCAGGGGCTGTGGGCTCTGTGAGCAGATATGCGAATACGGAGCGATAACGCTTAAAGAATCGGGCGGCTTACTTGTAGCCGAAGTGAACGATGCGCTATGCAAGGGCTGCGGTGCTTGCGCCGTTGCGTGCCCCGCCAGAGCGATTACCTGCAAATATTCATCCTTAGAACAAATAAGGTCAATGATTGAGGCGATTACGTAGGAGCTTATGGACGAAAAAGGATTCGAACCGCAGATATTGGTCTTCTGCTGTAACTGGTGCGCGTACGCAAGCGCAGACCTGTCCGGTGCGGCCAGGCTTCAGTATCCGCCAGGGGTGCGAATAGTACGCGTGATGTGCGCAGGCCGTGTAGACCCCTATTTCGTGCTCCGAGCGTTCGAGCGCGGGTTTGACGGCGTTATGATCGCGGGCTGCCACCTCGGAGACTGCCATTACCTTTCGGGTAACGAGAAGGCGGAGCAGCGGGTTTTGATGCTCAAGGAATTGCTCGGCGTTATCGGCATTGAGCCCGGACGGTTGAAGATCGCGTTTGTTTCGGCAGCCGAAGGAGGAAAGTTCGCAAAGGAGGTAACGGGATTCGTAGAGGAAATTAAGCGCATTGGCAAGAACGAGATAAAGGTAGAAAAGCCGAAAATCGAATTAGACGATTTAGATACCATTATTGCGGATACTGCGGTTTATTATTGCGCGGAATGCGGTAAATGCACCTCTATTTGCCCTGTTTCTGAAGTGAAGGATTTTTCGCCGCGTGTTACCGTTGGCAACGCCATTTTTGGGTTTGATACCGATGTGGAGCAGGTAGCGTTTGATTGTCTTACCTGCGGACGATGCAAGGACGTCTGCCCCGCAGTGGTGGATTATCCGGAATTCACGCGACAAGTGAGGCGGAGAATGCTCTTGAAAGGCTACGAAGCGCGGCCAACTCATGGCAACCTCTTCCTCTCATCGGCACGCATAATGGCGCAAACGGAAATAGACGGTAGATTTAGAAGGGCTCTGTTTGAAGGGCTCAAAACGAGTTCAAAAGGGGACGTAGTATATTTCACCGGATGCTCTCCGCTGTACCAGTTCCTTTTCAAGGAGGTGGGCTGCTCACTTGATAATCCTCTGGAACGCATAGGCGATGACGTAGCCCGCATACCGAGGGACGCGGTATTCCTGATGAACAAAGCAGGTGTGGCACCCGTGATCCTGGAGCAGGAGAAGTGCTGCGGGCATGACCTCTACTGGATCGGAGACGACGAGAACTTTGAGACGCTTGCGAAATACAACGCTTCGCTTATGACGGAAGCAGGCGCGAAACGAGTGGTGTGCTCATGCCCCGAGGGCTACTGGATATTCAAGCAGAGATACCCGGAAGTCACGGACTTTGATCTCGAAGTTTTGCACATTTCAGAGTTCTTGAAGGAGCAGGTGGAAAAAGGGACGCTGATACTGAGCCCTGGCGAAAAAGTGAAGGAACCGCGGAAAAAGGTTACGTATCAGGATCCATGTAGGCTTGGCAAATATCTCGGCGTGTATGACGCGCCGCGGTTCTTACTGGAGGAAGCAGGATTTGAAGTCGCGGAGATGGCGCATTCGCGAGAGATCGCAAACTGCTGCGGCGGCCCGAATGCGTGGGTTGGCTGCGGAAGCGCGAACAGAATGATGCAACTGGACAGATTGGCGGAGGCAACGGCGACCAAAAGCGAGGTGCTGGTGACCTCATGCCCGAAATGCCAAGCGCACCTGAAATGCGGGCAGTGTGGCGAACTCCCGGCTGGTAGAGACGTCGAGATCGAGATAAAGGATCTGGTAACGATCCTCGCGGAAGCGGTTAGGGAGGCAAAATAATATGGGACGCGTTGTGGTGATCGGGGGGGGCATAGCGGGAATACAGGCGGCTTTGGACCTTGGCGATCGGGGACACGACGTTTACCTCGTGGAGAAGAAGCCCTCCATCGGCGGCCGAATGGCGCAGCTTGATAAGACGTTCCCCACCAATGATTGCTCTATCTGCATACTCGCGCCTAAGATGCTGGAATGTTTCGACCATCCAAACGTAACGGTAATAACCAACGCGGAAGTAAAAGGGTTAGAAGGCTCAGCAGGAGACTTCAAAGTGAAGGTCTTGAAGAAGCCCCGTTATGTAGATGAGGATAAATGCACCGGTTGTGGCGATTGTGCTTGGGCTTGCCGGCTCAAAGAGCGATTCCCTGACGATTTCAATATGGGTCTGGGCAAGCGATCCGCGATCTCGCTCTATTTCATCCAGGCAGTCCCACGCGTGGCGCTCATCGACGACGAGCACTGTCTCATGCTTACGAAAGGGAAATGCGGGAAATCACCGCCCTGCGTTGATGCGTGCGGACCTAAAGCCATCGATTTCGCGCAGAAGCCCGAGGAGATCGAACTCGATGTCGATGCGATCATTGTAGCGACTGGCTATGATTTGCTCGACCCGTCGCAGTTCAAAGAGTACGGTTACGGCGTCTACGCGAATGTATTAACGGCATTTGAATTTGAGCGGCTTATATGCGCCGGCGGGCCGAAAGAGGGGCATCTTGTACGTCCTTCGGACGGCGAAGTGCCGAAGACAATCACGTTTATTCAATGCGTCGGATTGCGGGACCGCGGTAACTATCCGTATTGCTGCAGTGTCTGCTGCTTAAATTCCACCAAGGGCTCTATACTTGCGAAGGAGCATTATCCGGAGATAGAGACGTACATCCTTTATTCTGAGTTGCGAGCGGTGGGGAAGAGATCGCAGGAATACGTCGATCGAGCGCGGGATGAATATGGGATAAAGTATATCCGAGGGATGCCGGGTGAGCTACTCGAAGACCCGGAGACCAAGAACCTTATAATCAAATATGAAGATATGGACTCGGGAACGATCGAACGCATGGAGGCTGAGCTGGTCGTCCTGAATACTGCTCCGATACCCGGCGAGAGCTCAAAAGAGCTTGCAGAAGTGCTGGGCATAGCAGTGGACGAGTACGGGTTCTTTTCGCCTAAAGACCCGCTTGGCGCGCCTATCGAAACGGAAAAGGAAGGGATATTCCTTAGTGGGTACGCGCAGGGTCCGAAAGATATCCCAGAGAGCGTAGCACAGGCGAGTGCCGCAGCCGCGGAAGCTTCGGAGATCATCGCGAGGAAAAGTAGTAGAGGAGATGATGAGGGGGAGAAGGAGTAAATGGACGCGACTGATGATGAGATAAGGGTTGGCGTATTCATCTGCCACTGCGGATCGAACATCGGTGGTGTGGTAGACGTCCCTGCAGTTACCGAGTACGCGAAGACGCTTCCGAACGTCGTGTATGCGGAAAGGAATCTTTACACCTGCTCTTCAGACGGGATTGATTCGATAAAGAGGGCGATACAGGAGCATAACCTGAACCGAGTTGTGGTGGCTGCATGCACGCCGCGAACGCACGAACCGCTGTTCCGGAAGGCGTGCGAAGATGCCGGGCTCAACAAGTATATCTTCGAGTTCGCGAACATCCGAGACCACTGTTCCTGGATCCACATGCGTGAGCCGGAGAAGGCGACGGAGAAGGCGAAAGACCTCGTGCGAATGGCAGTAGCAAAGGCTTCGCTGTTAGAGCCGCAGGAAGAAAAGAAAGTGAGCGTCGAGCCGAAAACGCTCGTTATCGGCGGCGGCATAAGTGGAATGACCGCGGCTTTGAATCTCGCGCGGCAGGGGTTTGACGTGCATATCGTGGAGAAGGAGCGCGATTTAGGCGGAATGGCACGACAGCTTTACAAGCTTTATCCTACCTTTGTGGACGCGCTTGAATTCGTGAATGCCCTGGTCAAGGAAGTCGAGGCCGAAGAGCGGATCACAATCTGGACGTCGACCACGGTGAAGGAGGTAGAGGGCTATGTCGGGAACTTCAAAGCGACGATAACCATCGGGGGCGAAGACGAGGTCTTGAAAGTAGGCACGATAATCGTCGCGATCGGTGCCGCGGAATTCAAGCCGGACGGGTTTTACGATTATGACGGATCGCGAGTTATAACGCAATTAGAATTAGAAGCGAGGCTGCGGGCGTGTGAAGAGGCCGGGGATTTCTCCGAACTCGGCGGCAAACGGATCGTGATGATCCAGTGCGTTGGCGCTCGCGGTCGGAAGTTCTCCTATTGCTCCAAGATCTGCTGCACCACGGCATTGAAGAATGCATTAGTGATAAAGGAGAAAGTGCCCGATGCGGAGATCTACGTTTTGCACCGGGGCATAAACGTCTACGGCGAATATGAGTACCTGCTCATCGAAGCTCGGGAGAGCGGGATAAGATTCGTGAAGTTCGGGCTGGAAAACGAGCCTAACGTCGAAGGTACGAGCGTTACGGTCTATCACGAGAATATCAGGAAGGAGCTCGAGTTGGAGGCAGACCTGGTTGTTCTCTCCACGCCGCTGATCAGCACACCTGAGTACGAACAGCTCTCTAAGATGCTCAAGGTGCCACTGGGACTGGACGGCTTCTTCTACGAGGCACACGTGAAGCTCAGACCGCTGGATTTCGCTACTGACGGCATTTACGTCTGCGGTACCGCTCACGGCCCACGAGACATTCCTGAAAGCATAGCGCAAGCCTTAGGCGCATCGTCACGGGCTTCTATACCCATGGCACGCGGGTTCGTCGTTCCAGAAGCGATAACGCCGGTTGTGGACGAAACCGCCTGTGTGAAGTGTGGAATCTGCGTGGACAAATGCCCGTACAGCGCGTTACGGCTGGACGACGATAAGCTGGAAGTGATCGACGCGCTTTGTAAAGGCTGCGGGACGTGCGTAGCTGCCTGCCCCACCGGCGCGCTTGACCAGCGGCACTTCCGGAATAAAGAGGTAGAGGCGCAGATAAAGACCTTCTTCTGTCTATCGTAAGTAGCTCTGACTTTGACGCCCAGAGTGGATTGAGAATAAGATAGCGGGTCATTCATACAACAGGTAACGTAAATCCGTGCCCTTCTCGGTGTAGTCATGACAGTATTTTGTCAGGAAGTATTCGCTCACCAAAACTCCGGGCGTGGTACAATAAATGGCACAGGTTCTTTGTTCAGAAAGGAATGCGTGACGAAAAACATAGGTTTTATATCTGGTGGCGACCTAACGATAAAGCGTGATCTTAGATGGACGTAGTAAAGATTGGATTTGTAAAATTAGGGAATATTGGGATTTCACGAATAGCGGATTTGCTGCTGGACGAGCGAGCTGACAGAGAGGACATAGACATTTGAGTACAGGGGACCGGCTAGAAGATGATGCCAGAAAGTGCACCAGACGCCGCTCGCTTACTGGATTGGGACCCGGATGTGGTGATGGTCTTCAGCCCAAATGCGGCTCTTCCAGGTCCTATAAAGACGCGCGAGATGATAGGAGACAGAAGGGGGTGAATAGACCACGAAATCAGGAAAAATGAGTCCACCATCGTTAGAGGATTATTTACAAATCTCAGATCCAGCAATTCGTGATACTATTAACGCTTTTTTTCATCATCCTTATGGATTCCATGGCGATTCTGGTATCCAGCATTACTTATATCATCGGCTTCTTACCAGTGCGGGTACACGTGCTGTTTGGCCTCCCGTTGAGGGATTTGGACAAGCATACCTATTACTCAGATCAGAATATTATTCTACACTGACATATCAAAATGTGGGAGTAAAAGCAACACCTGGTCGTTTTGATATGGTATTTATTGACCCAAAAACTCTTCCTGAAAGATTTGACATTCCTCCAGAAAAGGAACCAGAAGCAATGGTCGCTTTTGAAGTGGGAAAGAATAAATCTGCGGGAAAAATGGGTCAATTTGACTCCCCTATTTCCAAACGAAACCCCGCGCCTAGTGATGCTGCAAAGATAATCAGAGATGTTCTTGCTGGCCATCTGAAAGCAGGATATGTTTTAGAATTTTACGACGGTGAAAAAGCGAATCAAGAATCTACGGCTCGTAAAATAGCATCGCAATTGAAATCTTACCTCGATAACAACTCTGATAATAGAATTTATGTTGCTCTTGTTTTGTATAATCCTGGTGCTGAACCAGCAGTGTGGTTATATCCAAAGAAATGGGAAGAAGAGCTGGCCTTACCTTACAAAAAGCTCGTAACCAAACCTAAAGCATCTACATCAGGGGAAAAAATCGAAGGAAAAAAGAAACAAAGAGCAGAAAATCGAATCAACTTCTTTCAATTCCGTGATAGATGTAGTGCTGGTGTGGCGGCATTACAAGATGAAATCAGAAGACATTTTAAAAGTACGTGTAATTTCCCCTACGGCGGTAAAACAATGACGGTTAATTTTAATGGCGGCAGATTACTGAGAATTAGTAATTCATGGGGTAATGAAGAGTATGAATACATCTCCGAGATGCGTTCTCAAGTGCTCAATGATCTACAAAAGGAACTTCCCGGGCTGTCTGATGAACTGAGTGGCAGTATTAGAATTCCTGCGGAAAGAGACGAAAGATTCATCGCCACGATTATAAATGCCATAGAATCTACAATTGGGAGGGGGTAGTTTATGGCAAGTAAGTCCAACTACGAGAAGAAGAAAAACCATAAGGTTTATATCTGGTGGCGACCTAACGATAAAGCGTGATCTTAGATGGACGTAGTAAAAATTGGATTTATAAAATTAGGGAATATCGGGATTTCACGCATAGCGGATTTGCTGCTGGACGAGCGAGCTGACAGGGAAGACATCGACGTTCGAGTATTTGGCACGGGCGCGAAGATGACGCCAGAAGCTGCAGCAGACGCCGCTTGCTTACTGGATTGGGGCCCTGATCTGGTATTGGTGCTCAGCCCGAATGCGGCTCTGCCCGGGCCGAAGAAAGCACGTGAGATGGCGAAGGAGAAGGGCATACCGTGCATCGTGCTCTCGGACGCACCGGCGCTGAAGGCAAAGGACAAGTTAAAGGAAGACGGCTTTGGCTTCATTATTATTCCGGGCGACCCGATGATCGGCGCGCGACGTGAGTTCCTCGACCCCGTCGAGATGGCGATCTTCAACGTTGACGTCATGTCCGTGCTTGCGACAACCGGTGTGGTGAAGCTGGTGGCAGATGAGATTGACCGTGTGATCACCGAGATACGCGCAGGTGGCGAGGTGAAACTGCCGCAGATCGTGGCCACAGCGGAGAAGGCGGTTGCAGCCGCAGGATTCAGCAACCCGTACGCCAAAGCAAAGGCCATTGCCGCGTACAGCATGGCGGAGAAGGTGGCTGAGCTGGACGTTAAGGGCTGCTTCATGATGAAAGAGGCCGAGAAGTACGTGCCCATCGTGGCAGCGGCACACGAGTTGCTCGGAGAGGCGGCGAAGCTCGCGAAAGAGGCACGTGAGATTGAGAAGTATTCTGACAGCGTACTGCGCATGCCGCACTCCAGAAAAGGTGAGATCCTGAAGAAGACGAAGTTGATGGAGAAGCCGAGCGCTTAGCTTAGCGTAATTTCTCCATTTTTTTCTTTTTTCTCTTTCTTTTTCTTTTTCCTTTTTTATTCTATCGTTCCGAATGTATTCCCGTTGCGGTTTAAACCACGCATCAAAAGGGTTTTTTATGCTATGGGCCAAAGATGTTTACGTAAAGCCCGCCCCATGCCTCTTCGACAACGCTGGGATCACGTAACGATACCGCAGTGATCAGTACTAAAAATACTAAGAGTGCCAACGATGCAATAATAATCCACGTGCCTGCTCTTGATTCTTTTATAGCGCTGCGTTCTATTACTCGTTCTCGTTCGCGTAAATAACGTTCTAAACCGTCATCGTCTGGATAATGCCTCTTATACACTTCTTTTAACTCATCCCGTGTCAACCCTGGATAGCGCTCCGCGATGGTTCTTAATCTTTCCATAACTCCCTTGCGTTCCTGTTCCCACGCCTCGAATTTTCTCGTTACCGTTATCTCTGTCATCCGCTCCCTATCCGTAAAAATCTTCCCGTCGTTATCCTTTACCAAACCCAAACTCGTGATATACTCTTCCAGGGTCTCAGGAGATACGTTAAATGTCTGCGCCATGGTCGCGCTCTCGACGGGTTGGTGGCGTTCTACATATCAGAGTATCAGCAGCCCGGTTTCTGCATGTTTTTTCTCCGCTTGAATCTTCTGTAAAACAGCTCGAGCGTGCTCTTCTTCTGCTTCTGTCTTTTTTATACGCTTAGAATCACGCTTTAACCGTGCACGTTCGACATACGCCTGCTTGAGCCGTACTTTCTTCTCTTGTGCTTTTTCCTCGCTTTCCAAGCGTCTAACCTCGGCCCTTAGAACCTCCTCAGCCATTGCTTTTAGAATAGCACGTATCTTTTTAAAAAAACTGCCGGTTTCACGTTCGTTATCTGAATTCTATCCGATTTTAATTCTGTCCTATCTTTTTTTAAAACGGTGTGCACTAACTACGTTACGGTGAAGAGATAAATGAAAGCAGATAAAAAAACAGAGGCTGAGATAAAAGCCGTTCTGGAAAGGATGGCCGAAGCGTATCAGAATAACGATGTTGACGCCGTCATGGGCTGTTATGCGCCAGACCCTGGCGTGGTCTCGATCGGCACCGGGAATGATGAAAAGTACATTGGACCTGAACAGTTAAGACAAGCATACGAACGCGACTTCGCGCAATCCGAATCGGTTTCAATGACCTTCGATTGGCTCTCGGTTTCCATCGCGGCAGCCGGAAACGTCGCCTGGGTTGCCTCGGATATCACCGTACACGTACTCGTGAGCGGCAAAGATCTTACGTTCTCTGGAAGACTGACTGGAGTTATGGAAAACCGTGACGGTAATTGGTTAATAGTACAAGGGCATTTCTCACTGCCCGCAGCGGAGCAGCCGGACGGGCAATCGTTCCCGGAAACGCAGAAGAAATAGCAGGGAGTTCGTGCTATTGGTATTTCACCGCTTCGACCGGGCTCATCTTCGAGGCTTTTCGCGCAGGATACAGCCCTGAAAGCATCCCGACAACTACTGCAACCGCTATGCCACCGAGCAACACTTCGGGCTTCACAATCGCTGCGATTTCCACATCGAATGCGGTCGCTATACCGAAACTTATCGCGCGCGCTCCCAGAACACCTAAAATACAGCCACAAATGCCCCCTAGTAAACTCACCACACCTGCTTCGAGTAAGAACAGCGAGAGAATATTCCTGTTCTTTGCGCCGATCGCTTTCATCACGCCGATCTCGTGCGTACGCTCCATCACCGACATCAGCATCGTGTTCATTATCCCCATAGCAGCAACGATAAGCGAAATAGACGCAATAGCGAGTAAAACCGCTTGCAATATCCCAAAGACCGATTCTAACTGCTCTATTGCGCTGCCCATGGTCATGGCAGACGTGAAATCATCCAGCTTGTGATTGTCATCGATCCGCTCCTCTATTTCGTCCGCTATCTTCTCCGCGTCCGCTATGTTGCGCACCCTGACAAAGAGTTCTGAAATATCCTCGTTATCAAGAATAGTTACCGAATCGCGCGTCGTGACGTAAATCGCCGAATCCACATCAGACCTGAATCCCCCCTGCTGTTCCAGTACGCCAACAACCCTGAATTTGGTCTCGTTTATCGTCAGTCGGTCATTAACGCCGATATCTTCGTCAAAATAGTCATACGCGATGCTGTACCCAATCTCACATGCTTTGTTGTCGTTCTCTCGTAAGTCCCGTCCGGCGGCCATCGTATCAGCCTCACCACCTTCTTCCCGCTGTATCGTCTCGCCAAAGACTGCAGCGATATCTTGAGGATTAATACCAATGACCGTCAGCTTGAACGTCGCACCCCGAAATTCCACGTCTTCTACTCCACCTTTCATCCCAACAGCGTCTTTGACACCACCGATCCGTTTCACTGCTTCTAGATCACGATCGGTAAAGCTGCCAAATGTGCCATAGCTGCCAAATTCTACACTTCCCGGCGTTACCATAATAACATCCGCCATCTCCACGAGTTCTGCCGTAATCGACTCTTGCATGCCGAACCCTATGGAGATCAGGGCGATCACCGCACCGATGCCTACCGTAATACCCAGTATCGTGAGTGCAGAACGCGCTTTTCGTTCCCTTATGCTCCGATAGACAAGCGAAAAAGAATCCCTCATTATTCTATTCGTACCTCACCGCTTCTACAGGACTCATTTGTGACGCCTTCCGCGCAGGATAGAACCCGGACAGAACGCCCACAACCATTGCAACAGCCATCCCGCCAAGTAAAACGGCGGGTTTCACAACCGCGATCATTTCGATGCCCAAAGCCGTGCTTGCCGCGAGACTGATGACTTTCGCCACGATCACACCGGATCCGCAGCCAACCAAACCGCCTAACAGACTCACCATGCCCGATTCTAAGAGGAAGAGAGAAAGAACATCACTGCTTTTTGCTCCGATCGCCTTCATCACGCCGATCTCATGCGTGCGCTCCATTACCGACATCAACATGGTGTTCATGATGCCAATGGATGCGACAACGAGTGCAATTGCTGCTATACCAACGAGGACGCCGCGAACAATATCGAAAACCGTTCCGATCTGTTCTAAGGCGCTGCCCATCGTTATTGCGGTGGCGAAATCATCGACTCCGTGGTTATCATTTATTGCATCCTGGATTTCCTCTGCGATTGCTTCGGCTTCATCGATATTATAGACCCGTATCAATATGTATTGTATCTCATCGGTTTGCAACGCGTCTTTTGCAGCACGCAACGTGAGAAAAATATTGGGATCGACGTCAGCGGAATACAGTGTGCTTGCCTTTTCAAAAACGCCGATTACAATGAATTTCTCGTCATTTATCAGCAGTTTATCGTTGACGTGTATGACCTCGTCAAAGAGCTCATTGGCGACCCTGTCTCCGATGACGCACGCTTTATAATCATTATCTCTGAGCCACCGCCCTTCCTTGAGCCCGACAGGCTCCACATAGAAGTCCCCCAGCTCCTTAGAATCACCGCCGAAGATAAAAATGGGTATTCTCTCGTCTCTGTACTCAACTTCTGCAGCGGCGAGCGCCATTGGCACGATGTCCTTGATACCGCCTATTCGCTGCAAATCTTTAACGTCTCTATCTGTAAATCCCCCTAACTCTACATAGGTCGCCCCCGATATCTTTCCGGGTACCACCGAGATGAGATCGGCAAACCCCGTCAATTCGCCGCCAATCGCCTCTTCCAGGCCATAGCCGACGCTCATCAAAGAAACGATAGCCGCAATACCCACCGCAATACCCAGCACGGTAAGTATCGAACGCGTTCTCCGCTCCCGTATGCTCCGATAGGCCAGGAGGAACTTATCCCTCATTGCTCATCAAGTAACTTTCCGTCTCGCATCCGCTTTGTTCGCCCAGCACGGGCTGCAATCTCCGCATCGTGCGTCACCACAATTACCGTACGTCCTTCTTTGTTCAACCCTTCTAAGATGTCCATGATTGCGTTTCCCGTTGCTGTATCCACGTTTCCTGTGGGCTCGTCACCAATGACGACTTCGGGGTCATTTGCAAGCGCGCGTGCAATAGCTACTCGCTGCTGCTGCCCGCCGCTCAGTTCCGAAGGCTTATGGTAGATGCGATCTCCAAGCCCGACCTTGACAAGCTGTTCTTCAGCTCTCTTCAAACGCGTCTCTCGTTTCACGCCAGAGAAAAACAGGGGAAGCGCTACGTTTTCCACTGCATTTAACGTATGGACGAGGTTGAATTGCTGGAATATAAAGCCGATTTTCTCCCGCCGGATCTCAGCAAGCTCGTTTTCGTTAAGTGTCGCGACATCTATATTATCGATGAATATCGAACCGCTTGTGGGCGTATCCAGGCAGCCGATCATATTGAGCAGCGTGGACTTGCCCGAGCCCGATGGCCCTTTTATCGCGATGAACTCACCGTCCTGTATCGCTAAGTTCACATCACGCAGTGCGTAAAC
>DATKXZ010000012.1:0-3139 GCA_035528755.1 Desulfobacteria bacterium
ATCTACGTCATCTACAACCAGTTCATCTCGATGCTGAGCCAGAAGGTGGTCTGCGAGAAGCTCTTGCCGATCGGGGAGATCGAGTTCCCCGACGAGGAGAAGATGCACACGGCGCGGGAGTACATCTTCGAGCCGACGTCGAGGTCGATCATGAACGAGTTGCTGCCGCGGCACGTCAACATCCAGATCTACCGGGCGTTGCTGGAGAGCGCGGCGTCGGAGAACGCGGCGCGGATGACGGCGATGGAGAACGCGACCAACAACGCCGCGGAGTTGATCGACCACCTGACGCTGGTGATGAACCGCATCCGTCAGGACAAGATCACCAGAGAAATCATCGAAGTAGTCTCCGGCGCCCAAGCGCTGGATTGAGCAGGAGAGATTCTTCAGTTTAGTTTATTCTTTTGTAATCTTATCTTGTTCTGGCAATGCATCTTTTATGTTTTTACAATTTTGCTTTACTATTGTGCGAGTGTATTCTATAATATCTTTATAGTTATGCTTCTCGCAGAGTTTTAAGGCTCGTATTAAATCCTTGCACCCGTTTTTCTTTCTTGATTCACCAATTAATAGCAATCCTCTAAGGCGAAGTGCAATTGATTTGTAATAAGGAAAAGCATTAGGCATTTCAATAACGGTGTTGTAATCTGCCATTGCTGCTTTTGGGTTTTTTAGTTGTTTGAAAGCAATTCCTCGATTCACTAGGGCCCTCTCGCGTTCCCATATAGGAGCATCGGGCATGTCGATCACCTTGTCGAAGTCTGCTTTTGCTTCATTAATTCTCCCAATCTTATGATATGCACGACCTCGGTTCACAAGGTTGGTTGCCAGTAGAGTATTTGATATATTGGGAATCTCAATTGCTTTCGTCAAGTCCTTGATTGCTTCTTCAACGGCTTCGGTATTGCCACAATTCAAATCAATGTAACCACGGTTGCTCAAACCTTGTATCAGAAGAAATGATGTTTTTGATTCCTGTTCTACAACATGCGTGATGAATGAACGTAGGTCAAAGAATTTAGGTGAAACATCGAGTAGGATGGCTGCAGAGTAAGCACATGCATAGGCATCGTCACTTACGACTGGTTTCAATACTTTGGAAAGATATTCAAGTAAAGCAGCTCCGAATGGAAGGGCCCCCGTATCCACATTCTGAATCTTCGAAGCGAGAGCAAAGCAGAGCCTCGTAATTTCTTCACTGACATCTGGTCCAAAAATCGTTTGTCTTTCGAGAAACCAACGTCGTACGCGTTGGTGCCGCGTTTCGTGACCATAGGTAGGAAAGTATTCGGAAACAGCAGGATTTTCTTCCACTCTCCACTCAAAGACACCCAGTTGGAGGAGTTTTTTCCAGTGGTTTTTATCGATACCGTCGCTTAGAATATCCTGGTAAATCTTCCATGAATCGCTGTCGAGACGCCGGAAAAAAGCTATTCGAATGGCCCAAAGCAATTCATCGCCTTCCAGTGAGGGAAGTAATTTGTCGAACTCGCCATATTCCAAATCCCACGCTTCTTGTGCGAAGCGCTGCAAATCCTCTTCCGAAGAGATTTCACTAGCGTGGTTTCGCCAGCTCTCGATTGTTCCGGGATAGCCGTGATGCAGTTCTTCTATGCGATCTAACGTTAAATCCTTTAATAATGAAATCTTATCCTGAAGATTGAAGCGCTGCTGCTTCTCCTGCTCGTCCATTTCCATTCGTTGGAGTTCATAGAGAAGGGTTGTGTGGTGTTTGGAGATTTTGCCTGTAGCTTCTAAAGCTTGACTTGATACCCGGTCGTCCTTCACTGAAACAAGAAAATGGCAACAAGACCATATTTCGGTGTCGTCGATGTGTTTGGCGATGGCTTCCAGAATGCGTTTTTCCCTGATGATTGCATCCGACTGATCCCATGCGTCCAGAATTAGCATAAGGCGTTTATTTTTGTTATCGATTTTTCTCACCCGAGCCAGAGCGCCATGTACAGATTCGTAAGTAGGAAGTGACTCATATTTAATCTTCAGTGTTTTAAGATCTTGGTCAGTTTGTGCAATAGACACCAATGCGTTCATGATTAAAACTGAAAATTTCCTTATGTCTCCTAATAGTAGTATTTGTATTATCGGGAGAAGAGCTTTTAAACAACGTAAGATGAAAGTACCACCTTGTAGATTCCAAATTAGCTTTAGCTTCTGTTTTACTTGTGCCGTAGAATACCAGCGTAGATAGAGATCGTGAACAGCACGCTGAATCAGTTCAGTGCCCCCCTTGGCCTCGAAGTAGCCGACAAGGAAATCATCGGATGCCGCGAGTTGACGTCCAACTTCAAGGAGCAGCCAAGTTTTTCCCATCCTCGGCCGCGCGGTGATGAATGTGATTCCCGGTTTTCGGACACGTTCGAGGAGGTAAGCAACGTCCTTTTTGCGGCCGAAGAGGCGTTCTCTGTTGTCAGGGAATTGAAGAGGCTTCAACATAAGTTTTTGATTCGCAGAGAAACAGGAAAATTATCAGTTTCTATTCTGTCAGATCATAATTAATCAATCAATGTTTTGATTGGCAGCCATTGCCTGAAATCGTCGATCATTGGATATTGCGAAGGGCAGTGATCGTTTGTATGTCGGGATTTATATATTTCGTTGAAAAGCACGGAAACCAGATGGTCTAGAGGCAGATACCGTCGCCGACGCCGGTTGAAAAGCACTTGAAATTCGGGGCGGGAGACAATAAGGTGTAGTCAGCGATAACCGCGGTTGGCTTGTGTTTGCGAGCTTCCGGTTCTATAAGAACTTGAGGATATTCCGTATCGATTGACCCGAAGTTCGGGGTGCGGACAGCTACAGCATCAGGAGAGATTAAATGCCGAAGGCTGAGAGCAAGAGCGTGACGGCGGAGGGCCGGGTGGTGACGGTCGTGGGACCGGTAATCGACGTGGCCTTCGAGGGCGAGCTGCCGCCGATCTACAGCGCGATCGAGATCCGCGACGACGGCAAGGAGAGCGGCCGTGAGATGTTCGTGGTGAGCGAGGTGGCGCAGCACCTGGGCGAGAACAGGGTGCGCTGCATCTCGATGCACCCGACCGACGGGCTGGTGCGCGGGATGAAGGCGGTCTACACCGGCCACCAGATCACGGTGCCGGTGGGCGAGGGCACGCTGGGGCGG
>DATKXZ010000013.1:0-32243 GCA_035528755.1 Desulfobacteria bacterium
ATTGAAGAACTTCTTTATCGGTGATTTCTCGCTTGAGGGTTTTATTCCCACTTTTCGGTGTTCTTGTTCGAGCCATATTGGGTATGATGGCTTTTATTGTATAAAAATATACGGGTTAATCAGAAGTGATTAACTATATATGAGAGACCTACATATAATCTCTTTGACTTTGTTTGTATTCATTACTCTATCCAATCGCGTACAAAAACGAATTTTTTGATAACCACGCTTACATAATATACCATGATCCCGTTAAACACCACCGAGCTGCTGCTCGTGCATGGACAGACCGGCACCTTAGCGATCGTGAAGGTAGATAAAAAACGGCAATTCTTCGTTGAGACGCCGGAACGCGAGATAGTGTATGGGCTGGGTCCTGAGGATTTACTCGTCGCCTCCGGGTTTGGCACTGACGAACAAATAGTGAATGGGTTACGGTGCGTGCTTTACATGATCCGCGAAGTGAACTCGCCACTGATCGTGCTGCCGAAGAACCATCCCGCGTCCGCTCGGCTGAAAATCGTAGTGTCTGCAGGCAAGCGAATAGTGCTGAGCTGCGATATTACGCCGGGCACGCACCCTGAGCAGCACTTGCTCTGCGGCATGGAGGAGTTCAGTGGAGCAGAGATACTGGGCGTTGAGGGTGGCGTGGAACTCAAAGGGCTGGAGAATGCGCAGTGCGAGAAAAAAGCATTTATATCCTTTTCTGTAACATAGAGATAAGGTAGAAATGAGGAATAGGTGCGTACGCAAGAGATGACAAGCGAAACAACCGCCGCATCGGAGAAACGTGGCGGTTTGGATCTTTCGAAAGCGAAGCGAATCGTCATCAAGGTCGGAACCAGCAGCATCACCGATGCCGATTACCGCATGAATCCGCAAAAGGTAGAGAAGATTGCTAGGGAGATCGCTTCGTTGAAAGAGCGAGGTAAAGAGGTCATTTTGGTCTCATCAGGCGCGATCGGTGCGGGTATCGGAAAGCTCGACCTCAAACAGCGACCGCGCGACATAAAAGTATTACAAGCGACCGCCGCAGTCGGCCAGAACATCCTCATGAGCACGTACGACAAATATTTCTCCGCGCACGATCAGATCATCGCGCAAGTCCTATTAACCCATGCAGCATTCCGTAACCGACAGCGGTATCTCAACCTCCGCAATACGTTGGATACCTTACTCAAGTCCGGTGTTATCCCGATCATCAACGAGAACGACACGGTGGCCGTGGATGAAATCAAACTGGGCGATAACGATAATCTGTCCGCACTGGTAGCAAGCAATCTCGATGCCGATTTGCTCATTATATTATCTGACGTTGATGGCCTGTACAGCGCGAACCCGAAACGAAATAAGAAAGCAGAGCTCATTTCCGTTGTGGATGAGATAACCCCTGAGATCGAGCACGGTGCAGATAAAGGCGGACGAACGGGCGTCGGTGGAATGCGGACGAAACTGCAAGCTGCCAAGGTCGTTATGAAAGCGGGCATTCCCCTGGTCATCGTCAATGGCCAGGAAGAGAACGTTCTCGTGCGCGTGATAGAAGGCGAACCGCTTGGCACGCTCTTCATGCCGAAGATGGAAAAGCTGAACGGGCGAGCGCACTGGATTCGCTTCGCATCGTCGCCAAAGGGCCACATTAGAGTGGATGAGGGTGCAAAATCAGCGTTAACAAAAAATGGTGGGAGTTTGCTTGCGTCCGGGATCATCGGTGTCGAGAACGAGTTCAAGAGCGGCGATCCGGTGAGTATCGTTGACACAAACGGTGTTGCGTTCGCCAAGGGCATTACTAACTACTCGAGCAGCGATATCGATAAGATAAAAGGCGCACAATCACGCGAGATCGAGCGGATTTTGGGTCGGAAGGATCACGCCGAGGTCGTGTATCGGGGCAATTTGGTGCTGCTGTAAAACACGGTTTCTTTTAACTAAAAACGTCAGGAGATCTTTGAAATGCCAAAGGTTGCTATAGCTGATATTGAGCTCAATTACCATGAAGAAGGGACGGGATTTCCCCTCATCTTGATTCATGGTCTTTCCGATGATGCTCGCTTGTGGACCCCGCTGATACCTGAGCTTTCCAAAAAATACCGGACCATCGCCTGGGATCTCAGGGGTCATGGACGCTCAGGGAAACTTGATATGCCGTATTCCTTCCGGCAATTCTCCGATGACCTTTTTGAGTTTCTTCGAGAATTAGATATCTCCCAGACTCACCTACTCGGTCTTTCCATGGGCGGAGCCATAGCTCAACAATTTGCCCTTGACCATCCCGAAAAAGTTCGTTCTCTCATTCTCCTTTCCACGTTCAGCTATACCGATCCTGATTTGCGGGAGACGTTCAAAAGGCTTCGAAACAACTTGATCGAGGGCGGTTGCCAGGCATTCTTCGATGCTGCGGTTAAACTAACCGTTACTCCCGAGTTCGCCTCTGCTCATGCCGATGAAATTGCAACGGTTAAGGAGGAAATGGTCACGATGAATTCCCCCACTGCTCTTGTTCATGCCATTGATGCTTGTATGGGGTTCAATGTAGCGGATCGGCTATCCCAGCTATCGCTTCCTACGCTGATAATTTCCGGTCGAGAGGATACTTTCATCCCACTCCACTTCTCCGAACAGATCCATCGCTCTATCCCGGGCTCAAAGTGGAAGATATTGGACGGTGTTGCTCATAACGTGCTCATTCCAGAAAAGATCCCTGAACTTTCCCAGTTAGTCTTGGAATTCCTGGCCACACAATAAAGCAAGAAACTTTCTCACTGTCATGCTCCAGCGATCCGTATACATTATCGATGCTATAAAAAATCGAAGTATCCTACATCGAAAAGGACATTTTTCGTTACGGAATAGAGCCATCACTATTTTGAAGGTTAGCCAAAATCAATAATTACAATAGTTGAGGGTATTCAGATAATTGCTATCCCACAGAGAAAAAACAGAAAACTTTAAATAGTGAGAAAGACCAACAACGGAGCGTGAAAGCCGAAAATGAGAAGAAAACGTGTGATCTTTTTCGTACTCGTAGTACTCTTATCGGTTGTAGCATGTTTAGGATGCGTTGAGGAGGAAGCACCTTCTTCAGAGTTGCCAACCGAGACACCTCCGGGAGTTACAGAAACGGAAGAAGAACCAGAAACCCCGCAACCTACGGAGGAACAACAATACGGGCTTACCTTGGAAACCTTTAACGGCGGAGTCTTCTCGATCGATAAGCCACAGGGCTGGGACATCGTTACCGCCGGGACGTGTGCCGATTTCGCGTTCTTGCTGCGCGACCCCCAGGACCCGCGGCGGCAAGTATTCTTCTTCGGCGAGGTCGGACCGGTCTACATGAGCGAAGAGCAGAAGCAGATTGACTACGACTACATGAGCATGGGCGGCTATCCCATCCAGCATATCGAGATGCCCGTGGTTGACCCCCTAACACCTGAAAATTTCCTCCAACAGTTCCATCTTATCACCCAAACGAGCATCGCGCAGTCGTTCATGCCGCAGGCACCCCCGGTGGAGCATTTTGAAGTCATTTCAGCTACCAAACAATCGAGTTTCATCTCCGGCGGTACAACGGAGCTCGTGCGCGGCATATTTGTGCAGGATGGCAAGGTAGCAGAAGGGCTCTTCCTGGTTACCGTCGCGCCCGTTCTGCCTGCGATGGGCGGTCCCGGCGGAGATATCGCGTACGGCTTCCAGGTTATGGGCATTACCGCGCCCAAGCAGGAATTCCGCTATCTCGAAAACACCCTTGCAGCATCAATGCAAAGTTTCACCGTGTCACCCTCCTACGTTCAGAACTGCATGCAGCAACAAGCGCAGACGTATGGCGCCATTCTTGAAGCCGGCAAGACGCTCAGCGATGCGTCGGACATTATCATGGATGGCTGGGAGAGTAGAAACAAAGTAGATGATATCGTCGCGGAGAAGCGAAGCGACGCGATCCTGGGTAACGAACGCGTGTATGATCCCGAAACGGGCGACATCTACGAAGTCGAGAACGGATTTTATGATGCCTATAACATCAACCGAGATCAGTATGAAATGAGCGATCTTCAGCCTCTTCCTGACGATAGCTGGGACCTTTGGACGGCAGCACCGTTGGACGGCGGACAGTACATAAGATAATCAGTTAACAGATTTTAATTAGTATCATCAATCATACAACTGAGGAGATTGTGAACATGACACAGGGTAAGGATCCCGGATTAGAGTCTGGTACCGGAATAGTAGAGAAAGCGAAGAGTGCGCGAGCAGCCTCGATTAAATTGGCTAGCGCGACAACCGCTGAGAAGAATAACGCCTTACTACGAATCGCAGAGGCACTTGATGCAAACCGGAAAGCGATACTGGCGGCGAATAGCAGGGATATTGCCCTTGCTCGCGAGTTGGTAGAGGAAGGAAAGATATCCAAAGCGCTTCTCCATCGGCTGATCCTGGACGATGCGAAGATAGACGAGATGATCCTGAGCGTAAAGGACGTTGCGAAACTGGCGGATCCCGTAGGAAAAACGCTCGCCGCGATCGAGTTAGACGAAGGTTTAGAGCTCTTTCAGGTTTCCTGCCCTATCGGTGTCATCGGTACGATCTTCGAATCACGACCCGATGTGCTCGTGCAAATTTCCGTGCTCTGCTTGAAAACCGGCAATGCCGTCCTTCTGAAAGGCGGCTCTGAAGCGCGGCATTCAAACGAAGCGCTCTTTGAGCTTGTCGCAAAGGCGGCGTCAGAAGGCAACGGCATCCCTGAGGGCTGGATTCAGCTACTCGAAACGCGAGAGGACGTCAATGAGATGCTCAGATTGTCCGAGTATATCGACCTCATTGTGCCTCGGGGGAGCAACCAACTGGTAAAATACATCCAGGAGAACACCAGTATCATGGTCCTCGGGCATGCTGAAGGAATATGCCACGTGTACGTCGATCGGGATGCTGATGTTGATATGGCGCTGGATGTCAGTTACGATGCGAAGGTACAATATCCCGCGGTGTGTAACGCTGCGGAGACCTTGCTTGTGGATGCCGCGATTGCACACGAATTCCTACCGCAGATGGTCGACCGGTACCTGGAAGCGGGCGTCGAGGTCCGTGCCTGTCCTAAGACAATGACTATCGTGAAGGAGAACAAGGAGCTCAAGCCCGCGACAGAAGAGGATTGGCGTACCGAGTATAACGACTTAATTATCTCTATTAAAGTGGTTAACGGCGTTGACGAGGCTATCGAGCATATCAATACCTACGGATCGGGACATACCGATGCCATCGTTACGAATAATAAGAATACCGCGCTGAAGTTCATGCAGTTCGTTGACTCCTCATCGGTCATGCATAACGCATCCACACGGTTCAGCGACGGATTCCGGTACGGCAAGGGTGCCGAAGTAGGTATCAGCACGTACAAGGTGCACGCACGCGGACCAGTCGGCTTAGAGGGGCTAGTTATCTATAAATATCTCTTAGTCGGCGCAGGTCAGATTGTGGCCACTTATGTAGGAGCGGACGCGAAGGAATTCACGCATAAGCGATTACCGAAGAGTTTTACCTTTTAGCTAGCCTGGCTAGCCGTACATGCCTTCCGGCGGGCTTTTCGGCTCCTCCTGTATCGGTGGCGACGGGATCTTACCGAACTGCTCTTCGTACGCCTTTATATGTCGCTCCAGCCAGCTCAGCAGCGCTTTTGCCTGTTCCGGCGACATCGTTATCTCCGCCTGTAACTCTCGCAGTATCACCGGCGGTTCCCTTCCTGTCACCGTACCTTCCGAGACGTCCTCGTAGCCCTCCTGATACACGATCATCTTGAATTCATACGGGGATGGCCACCGAAGACGCCTGACGAATAAAAGCGCTTAAACTCCAGATGTTTTCGCACCACGAATTTCGGTCTTGGTACTTGATTCACGTCTCGTGCTCACCTCCTCACGGTTTTATAAGTCCGTAACGTGTATTCTATTTCTATATGTTCAGCTACTATTGCATTGATATAAATAAATAGGTTTGGACGTGTGGCTCATGATGACGGCAAAGCAACCAGTAGAGAAATATGACGTCGTGGTCATCGGTGATGTGTTCTGTGACATAGTCACGATGCCGATTACGGATTATCCCGAGCGCGACAGGCAGCTCGGCTGCGAGTTTATGCTCAAGATAGGGGGCCAGGCGGGGAACTGTGCGGCTGCATGTGCCTCTCTTGGCTTGAATACCGCACTTATCTGTAAAATAGGCACTGATGCGCTTTCGCACTGGGTGTTATCCGAATTACAAGAAGTGGGTGTGAACTGCATTGCTGCACGAGCGAAAAGGGATGAGGAGCAGCAGCATCCCGGTATAACCGTGAGCATCGCCTTTAACGATGGCAGCAGGTCAATGCTGTCCGATCGTGGCGCAAATGTAGACCTCAAAGAGGCGGATGTAAACGCCGAACTCCTACGGAAAGCGCGTTTCGTGATGCGTGCCGGTCACTGGAACACCGAAGGGCTCTTCGCCGCAAACAAAAAACTCCTCGAAGTCGCGCAATCAGCAGGTGCTTGTACCGGTGTAGATATCGGCTGGAGCGCGTATCTCGGCTGGACTGCGCGTGCACGAGAAACGGTTTTTGATCTCTTACCTTCTACAGAGTTTCTCTTTGTTAACGAAGCGGAGCTGCAGGGCTTGAGTGAAAAGAAAGGGATGAGCGGAGCGCGAGACGTCTTGGATGAGGGCTGCCAAAACGTGATTCTGCATCGAGGTGCGCAGGGTTCCGCGTGGATAACTCACGAGTTCGAGATAAGCTCTCCCGCGTTTGACGTAGCGCCAATAAGTCCAACAGGAGTGGGCGATGTCTTCAATGCGGGGTTTATTCACGCCATCTTGGCTGGTAAAGAAGCAGAGGATTGCCTGCGATTCGCTAATGCCTGCGCGGCAGCATATATAAGCACAAAAAGAACGGGAAATGCATTCCCCTCAGTACAGGAAGTGGAACATTTGTATAAGTGCTATTAGTACGATAAAATAAAGAAGGAGAAACATGGAGGAACAGATGGTGCCGATGGCGTTCTTCGTTACGTCCGGTGTGGGCATGGACACGGAGCACGCGAATGCATTTGACCTCGCGTTGCGGGACGCCGGGATAGGCGAATGCAATTTGGTGGGGGTCTCGTCTATTCTGCCTGCGAACGCAGTGGTAACGGAGCGACGTAACGTGACAATAACTCCGGGAAGCATAACATTCTGCGTACTGTCACGAGCCGATGGCAAGTCGGGCGAAGTCATTGGCGCGGGTGTCGGCTACGGCTGGTTAGGTGCGAAAACAGAGAGCGGGGAAGCGCAAAAAAGCGAGTTCGGCATTATTTGCGAGCATCACGGGCATCATTCTCGCGAATATCTGACGGAGAAGGTGCAGGAGAAGTTGCAGACGATGGCTACGATTCGCGATATGGAATTACTTAAGAATGAGTTGCTGGTAGAGTCGGTAGAGGTAGAGAAAGGGAAATTCGGCGCGGTCGTCGCAGTATTGGTGTTTGTATTCTGAGGATGCGAAAGGTTTAAGTGCTAAAAAGGGTGTTAAAACTAACAGGTGTATGATTGTTTAGCTATCATGATGAACACTTAGAGGTGAAGAGCAAAAGTGGATTTAGAGGAGTTACCTGGTGTTGGACCTGCAATTGCGGATAAGTTGCGTGAGGGTGGTTATAATTCGTTAGAGGCGATCGCGGTGGCATCTCCTGCCGAGTTGGTGGCTGCTGCGGAGATCGGTGAAGCGACCGCAGCGAAGATAATCAATGCCGCGCGGGATGCTGCGGACATCGGCGGGTTTGAAACCGGCGATAAGATATTGGAGCGCCGGAAGGAGGTCGGTAAGCTCACGTCGGGCTCGCAATCGCTGGATGCGTTATTAGGCGGCGGTATCGAGACGCGATCGTTAACCGAGTTTTACGGCGAATTCGGCAGTGGTAAGACGCAGGTGGCGCATCAGCTCGCCGTAAACGTGCAGTTACCACTGGATAAGGGCGGCTTAAACGGCTCTGTCATAATAATTGATACCGAGAACACCTTCAGGCCGGAACGGATAAAGGATATGGCTGAAGCTGTAGAACTCGATTTCGATGAGGTTCTTAAGAACATACACATCGCACGGGCGTACAACTCAAACCATCAGATACTGCTGGTGGGTAAGGCGGAACAGCTTGCAGAGGAGTTGAAAGAGACGGAAAAGCCCGTGCGGTTACTGATAATAGACTCGGCAACAGCCCATTTCAGGAGTGAGTATGTAGGCAGAGGCACGTTAGCAGACCGCCAGCAGAAGATAAACAAGCATCTGCACGATGCGCTGCGGTTTGGAGACCTTAATAATGCGGTGATAATGATAACGAACCAGGTGATGGTAAGACCGGATGCCTTCTTTGGCGACCCGACACGGCCCATCGGCGGTCATGTGCTCGGCCATACCGCGACGTTCAGGTTATACCTGCGTAAGTCGAAAGGTGAGAAGCGAATAGCACGCTTAGTTGATTCACCGAATCTTCCGGAAGCCGAGGCGGTGTTCTCTGTGACAGGGGCGGGAATCGGGGATTAGCTAGCTTACTTAACTTAATCCATCCCTTCCATTTCTAACTCTTCTTTACACGTATCACAGACCATGAGCCCGCTTTTCATTACCAGATAATGAGAGAAGCCCCCGCATTTCTCGCAGATTCCCTGCCCGACACTTTCGTCCTCTAATTCCAGTACTTCTCGTTCCATACTCATCTCTAGCAATTCTGCCTGGATCGAGTTCATCTCGGCCGAAACAGAGAGAATATCGACATCTGCAACGATCCCCACCAGCTTACCGGCTTCGATTACGGGTATCTTTCTTATCCGGTCCTTCGCCATTTTCCGTGCTATTGCTGAGACGTGATCGTTAGGAGATGCAGTTACCAAGGGTGACGTCATTATGTCATTCAGTTTCATCGTGCTCGGCTTTAGATCTTGACTCACCACGCCGCTGATGATATCGCCTTCGGTAACGATTCCTACCGGCTCTCCGTGATCAAGCACTATGATACTGTCCACTTTATACTTTCTCATCAGCTTCGCTGCTTCCAGTACGGTTAGATCTCTATTCCCCCTTACGACCTCCTGTACCATTACATCTCTTAGTGGTATATCGGTCTCCATCTCTCCTCAACAATTATAAGTAGTGGATGTATGCTTTAAAAACAAATACAAATACTGCGGAGGTATGAGCATGAAGTATGTAATTTTAATAGGGGACGGGATGGCAGATTATCCAATTCCCGAGCGTGGTGGCCGGACGGCATTACAACTCGCGTCCACACCGAATCTCGATTCCATTGCTGCGGCGGGCACGTGCGGTTTGGTGCAGACGATTCCCGAGGGAATGACCGCCGGGAGCGATATAGCCACCCTCTCTATTCTTGGATACGATCCCGCGCACTATCATACCGGCAGAGGTCCGTTAGAAGCGATGGCACTGCGTATTCCGCTCGAAGCCGGCGATATTGCGTTTCGCTGTAATCTTATCACCGAGAGTAATGGCATTTTAGAGGATTTCAGTGGCGGGCACGTAACAACCGAAGCGGCGCGGGGTTTAATAGCAGCGCTCAATGCTGCACTTCGTCGCGATACGTGGATTGATGAGGGCTGGGAATTTACCTTTTATGCCGGCGTGAGCTACCGGAACATTTTTGTGCTCAAGTCCAGGTCAAACGATTTGAAGTTCCAGGAGGAGAAGGAGATCGGGTGCGCACCACCGCATGACATCGTTGGTGAGCGTATCCAAAGTTACCTTCCGAAAGAGGGGATTTTACGAGAGATCATGCTTGCCTCGAAGGACGTGCTGGACGCGCATGAAATCAACGCGCAGCGGTTAGCTCGTCATGAAAAGAAGGCGAATATGGTATGGCTCTGGAGCGGGGGTGAGAAGCCGCAGATGCCGCTGTTTAGCGAGTTGTACGGCGTGGTGCAGCGTGGCTCGGTGATCTCGGGCGTGGACCTGATAAAAGGAATTGGGCGGTGTGCCGGTCTGAATGTGATTGACGTGCCGGGCGCTACGGGCTATCTTGACACGAATTATAGCGGTAAGGCGGAGTACGCGCTGCGCAGCCTGGCGGATAATGATTTCGTGCTCGTTCATGTCGAGGCGCCGGACGAGGCCGGGCATCTCGGTGATATCGATCTGAAAGTGAACGCGATCGAGGAATTCGATGAGTTGGTGGTCGGCACCGTTCTAAGCGGCTTGAACGAGAAATTCGCTGATCCAGAAGAGGGCTACCGGATCCTGGTCATGCCTGATCACTATACACCGGTGTCCGTGGGCACGCACACGAGAGAGCCCGTGCCGTTCGCGATCTACGATTCTCAAGTCTCGCAGGAACGTGCGGGCGGCTTTGACGAGCAGTCCGCACGGAAGCGTGCAGAAAAAGTGCTCGATGCACGCTCACAAGAGTTAATGCGGCTGTTCTTTCAGATGGAATGATGGCTTGTTTGTTTGTTTATTTATCCGTTCAGGAGAACTTCGTTGCCACGACGTCCGCAATGATGCCGTAGACGATGCCGAATCCGATAAAGGCTGCGCCGTCACTTATACCGACGTCGATCATGTTCATGAGCGATATGGCTAGACTGATAATGACGCCGATCAAAGCACCTCTCAGCACCGGATGCAACGGGATATCATCGCCGAGGCCGACAAGCAGACCGATCAGTACGCGATTATACACGACCACGGCCAACAGTCCTATGGTAACAACAAGCGCAGGTTTCGATTCTGCAATCCAGATAGTCCCGTAGGCGCAGAACAGCCCAAACAACAGCCCTATCACGGTCGCGATTGCGATTCGTTTGCCGTTCATTTTTACGACCTTGTCTATTTGCTCATCGTCATGATGCAGCCCGTATCGGTGAATTTGACGTCAAACACAAACCCTAAATTCTCTGCGACGCGTTTGAAATAACCGTTGATGCAGCCGGAACAATGCTGCTCCTTTGTTAGTGGCATGCCTCTCTCTGCGAATTGTAATGCCGCCGCCAGGTTACTGCAGCGTTTCATAGCGAGCGTCGCTTTCTCCGGATTGCCCGTGACCTCAACGTCGCTGCCAAAGATGTTCTTGTTGATGACCGCATAGCTCATGGCGAACTGCAAGGGATCGTCAACGCCCCGTGCTTTCAGATCCGCAGCACAGCTTGCCGCCGATTCGGCATTCAACTCTTCCATCGCTTCTGGACCAAGCTTACGCATGATGAACCCCATCGGCCCCATCATCGCGCCGAACCACATCTCCATAAACAGCTTCTGCTTCTCTTCTTCCGATAACGTTGGGATTTCCATTTTTCCTTTCTTTCCTCTCCTTAGTTCAGGTAGGAGTTTGAAGTTGGTAAACGTTTCGCTTAGTCACTTCTTCTTCCACTCGTTCATTCGGTGGGCATGAAAACTGCTCCTAATTGCGTTTGCCCACGTTCTGTCAACCAGACTTCGTCCATGGATAAAATCCCACATCGGGGACACAAAATCTCCTTTTCAAACCGAGGGCGGTCTTCCTCGATTGGGAACGAGATTTTACCAACGTCACAATCGAATTCTTTTCTGCATTTCTTACATTGAAAATTTAGTTCTGTCATGGTCTTATATGACCCCTCTTATTTACTTTAGCTCGATCCTTTTTAACAAATTCTCCGCCTTCTCCAGCGCAGGCTTATAACCACATTCCGCCCGTTCCTTTGCTTTTGCTGCATGATCCTTTGCTTTTTCCAACTCGCCGGCATCCAGATAGTATTCCGCCAGAAAGTTATGGATATCCGCCTGCTTCAGACGGTACTCGCAGCGGTCTGCAATCTACAGCGCTTCTTCTGCATGGTTCAGCGCTTCTGCTTTATGGTTCTGCTGAAACCTCAGCTTCGCGAACTCCAGCAGAATATCCGGCTCCAATTCCACGAGATTGATTTTTCGGTCTCTCGTGAGAGCTTCAGTTAAGTGCTTCACGGCTTCTGTAAGATCCCCTTTCATGAGGTAAGCGGTGCCGAGGAGGTACTCTGCTTGGATGAGGTCTACTTCCAATTTTTCAATATTAGCCAGTTCACGGGCTTTATTTGCATATTTAAGCGCTTCGTCGGCGTTGGACATGAATGTGGAACGGAGACCTTTGTGAGCTCTAACAACTGAAATAAAATTCGTTTTTCCCCCTTTTTTAACAATGTCATCAAACACTTTTTGTGCTCTATCTAATTCATTCTCTGATTCTTTGAATTCACCTCGATACGCAAGGAGATGCCCAAGTGCCATATGACTGATTGCTTCCGGAGATTCATCTTCAATCTCACGGCAGATTTCAATTGAACGCCTGACGTTGGATTCAGTAGCGTCGAGGTCGCCGATTAAGATTTGCTGATGGGCGAGGTTGACCAGACCAACTGTTTTCCAATTTTCTCCTCCAATTTTTTGGTCAAGTTCAATGGCTTTTTCCAGAGTTTTAATGGCATTTCGAGACTGCCCGGAACGCGAATACGAGTTTGCAAGTTCGTTACAGGCATGTGCTTGATAGGTTTCTTTAGAAAGATTTGGAAGTTCATCTGTTGGTTGAATAAATAATGCTTCTAAAAGCTCAATCTGAGTTTTATACGCACCAAAGTTATAATAGATTCTTCTCCATAACCTATCCCGGTACAGTTCCCACGCCGCATCATACTTCCCCGCTCTCACGGTATGATGATACAGCTCGATAACTGGTGCCAAGTCCTCCAGTGACTCGATTTTTTCCGGTGCTGGAACAGCGGCGAAATAATCGATGAGTTTGGAATGAACTTTTTCCTTACGGGTTAAGCGGTCATAACAGTACTGTCTCACAATAGGGTGGAGGTCGAATTTATTGCTCTTTTCATCTCTGAATAATAGACCTCTCTCGGTAAGTTCAACGAGCACATCATTAAATTTTTCATCGCTGCCGAAATCGTTAAAGATGGAAATCGCATCATAATCCATAGGAGTCCGGAAAGCTGCAAGTCGGCTGATAAACTTCTGCTTCTTTTCGTCTAGCGAATTGTAAGAAAGTTCTAAGATGTGGTGCTCCTTTTTGGTGCCTTTCAAGTCGGGCAGTGGATTATGTCTTGTCCACGCTTTGATATCACCATTGTATTTCATGTCATTAACTATCATACCCGACAATAGTCGGAGAGAAAGAGAATGGTATCCGTAAGCACTGCAAACCTCTTCGATTTCCGCGCGTGTGCCGTTAACGCCCTGACGCCTGAAAAATTCGACAGCATCTGCTTTATCCATCTTTGTTAAGTCCTTCCGCACACAGCCTTCCAACTCGTCAAGCTCTTTTGGGAATAAACGGCTGGTCAGCAATACTTTTGTTTTTGGAATCTCAGCAAGCATCTGAAGGAACGTGCTACAGTGGGGATCGATGCACGAGCGGTAATCTCCTCGTTCATCCTCTTTAACTTCATCACCTTGATACGGCGAGCCCATACCCGCATACGCTCTCAAGACTCGCTCGACACCGTCAAATACCACGAGAAATTTTTTCTCACTCAAAAGACTGTAAAGCGCGTCCATCTTGTCTCTCGGTGAGTCAATTTTCTTTGGATCTGTCTCACCGCGGCTTGCGTATTCGATCGCATGATCCAGGAAATGCTCAAAACCTGCTTCTTTCTCTTTCTCGTAAAACGACCACCAGATTATTCCTTCTGGGGCTAACCCGCGCTTAATTACATCTTCCTGGAGCCAGTACCATGACAAGGCGGATTTGCCCATGCCGCCGATGGCGATGTAAGCACAAATCGGGTGAGAATCGGTCTGAAACCATTCAGTTAAATCGTTCCGTTCTGTTTCTCGTCCAGTAAAATTTTTCTGCAAGGGATACGGATGGGCGAAGTAGGGCGTTGGTGGGGTTGGAACCGCAACAGGTTCGGGTTCTTCTGCTGGTTCTATTCTATGAATCACTTCGATTTTTGGTGAAGGCACAGATACAACTTCTTCGGGCTTGGTATCGCTTTCTACCTCTATCTCTGTGTTGTCTTTACTTCGCTCGATGGTAGAAAAATAGGTTATGACAAAACCAACAATTGCGATTACTATGGCTACTATCCCCCAACTCGGCGGCAACGAATGGACCCAGCCTGTTATAAACACGGATGCAATAATGGCCACGATTATGATCAAATATGCAATAATCCACTTATGCCTCGAAAGAAAAGGCCACATCGTGCATTAGGATAGCATTCAGATACTTTAAAACTTTTCCTCTGTGATATCCCAAGTTTCCTATCTCCTCGAGATAATCAGACGAAATACGTAGAACTCAGGAAAATTTTCATTCCAATCTATCTATCCGTCTCATTTTCGCATCTCTTTAATCCGCTCGACGACAGCGTTCGGATTCTTGATCACCTTGATAATCCGCTTCTTGCGCTTCACCTCGCGGTCCAGCTCGTCCAGGCTCTTCTTCACCCGCTCTTCCTTATCCTGCCGCTCCTTTTCGTCCTTATCCAGATCCCCTTTCCGCTTGCCGATCATCCGTTGCACTTCTTTCTTCGCGGGTCCGCCTTTCACCCGCCGCTTCTGCACGTTCGAGGCGATGTTCAGCGCTTCTGCTACTTTATCTTCCGTAAGTCCCTTCTTCTCACTCAGCTTCTCGCCGGTAATCTCCAGAGCGATATCGTCTATCATCTGAAGGATTTCAGCCACGAACGCTTTCTCCGTCTCCTTGTCGTTCAGCACGTCCCAGTTCTCCTCTGTCAGAACCGAGGCTAACGAAGAGACGATTTTATGCGCGGTTCTGAACGGTGTGCCGGTCTCCCGAACGATCGTATCAGCAAGCTCGGTTGCCGTGGTGAATCCGCGTGGCGCTTGCTTCTCCATAGTATCCTTCTTCACTTCCAGGCCTTCGATCATGCTCTTCATTACGGCTACCGAAGCGATCGTGGTCTTCACGGCACGCAGCAGATGCGGCGTGACCTCCTGCAGATCGCGATTATACGAATAGGGTAACGCTTTGCAGATCGAAAGCACGCTCAGCAAACAGCCGTGGACCGTGCCTGCTCGCGCCCGTACCAGTTCTGCATAGTCCGGGTTTCGTTTCTGAGGCATGATCGAGCTGCCGGTCACGTACTCGGCAGGAACGCGAACGAAATCGAATTCCGAAGTGCTCCAGAGTATAAGCTCCTCGGCCAGTCTGCTCAGGTTGGTCATCAGATTGGAGAAGCACGAAATCGACTCGATGACGAAATCACGCGTGGAAACCGCATCCATGGAGTTCTCCAGCACTGAATCGAATCCGAGCAGCTTTGCGGTTCGATCTCGATCTATCGGATAGCCAGTAGACGCAAATGCGGCGGCACCCAAGGGATTGACGTTCGTACGATCGTATGCGGTTATGAGCCGTGCGAAATCGCGAGCGAACGCGTCGGCGTGCGCCAACGCGTGATGTGCGAAGGTCGTTGGTTGTGCATGCTGCAAATGCGTGTAGCCCGGCATGAGTGTATCGACATTCTTATCCGCTTTATCGAGTAACGCGCTTCGCAATCCGTTCACCGCATCCAACAGCTCGAACAGCTCATCACGCAGCGCTATGCGTATGCACGTTGCCACTTCGTCATTTCGCGACCGTCCGGTATGCATCCGTCCGCCGACGTCCGCGCCTATCTCCCGTATCACTACCGATTCGATCGCCGTGTGCACATCCTCATACCTGGGCAGCTCGTGCACGATAAAATCCTCACTGCGCCCCTCTATATCCACTAAGCAGTTCAGAATAGCCGCGGCCTCCTTCTTTATGATCCCCCTCTCCTTTAGCATCACCACGTGCGCCTTGTCAACGAGGAGATCCGCATGAAAGAGCCACCTGTCGGCTTCCAATGATAAAATGAAATCATCTTTATACCCTTCTTGCTTTCTCATCTTCTTCTGCTTCCTATTTTCCGCTTCTGCTTCTTTATTACAATGATCTTAAAGGTGCACGATCATTAAATCAAAGCATAAACTTTATGTATATCAACATGATGCTTTAAACTTACCATTTTTTTCGTGCATCCTTTACCTCATCTCAATCCGTCATGCCAACCGCCATTAAATAGCCGCGCGCTCGTTCCGTTTTCGGATACCGGTTGACGAGCGCCCAGAACGCAGGCCCATGACTCGGCACGTGCAAATGCGCAAGCTCGTGCACCACGACGTAATCATGAACGAACTTCGGCATCTTCAGTAAACGGTCCGAAATCCTGATCGTTCTGTTCTTCGTGTTGCAAATCCCAAACGTGCTTCCATTCTGCTCCGTCGTGTAGCATATCCGTTCCCACGCGAGTTTCCCGCCGAAATACCGCTTGTTGAGTGCCTGAGCGCGGTTCTCCAGCTCGGCGTCAGCGCGGTTCTCTCGGAGTTCCGTCTTACGACGCTGTGCTTCAAAACGCTTCTCCGCCCACTGCACGTACGTGGCTTCCCCCTCCCGCGAGAGCCCCATCGGCAGATATAAGTGGATGACACCGTCTACTTCGCGTGCGCTGATTGTCTTCTTCCGCCTCTGACTGCGCAGTATCTTAACGTCCATCCCGCTGCTCTCTTCTCTTCTGGCCGAACCATTATGTTTTGGGACCGCGAAGTGCCCACGGTGGAACCACGGCGTCGGGAACCGAATCCGCCCGTGGATTGTACGGCTTGATATCAAGTATCGGCGTGCCGTCAAAAGCATCCAGCCCTTTCACCGACAACATATTCCCTTCCAGCCTCACCAGTTCCGTCACACATAATCCGATCGGATTCGGCCTGCTCGGGCTCCTGGAAGTGAACACGCCCACCTCTGGCGCGCCCGGATGCCGTCGTGGAACTACTTTCAGCACGTTTCGCTCTTCCTCGGTATCGCGTAAATGGAACCAGTATAAAACGATAACGTGCGAGTAGGTATCTAACCCTTCCAGACCGTCACGAAACTCGTCGAAAATTCGTATCCTCGCTACCCCTTTCTCCTCTGCGTGCTCCACCACACCGATAAATCGCAACATGGCGTCACCTGAAGGACGACGAGAGCAGCGCTCCGCCCACGGCACCGATATACTGCGGATACTGCGGTACAATCACGTCAAAGCCCAGTACGTCGTTCATCGCTACCGGCACGCCCTCCACCAATGCAGTGCCGCCAACCTCTATCGCGGGCTGCCTGAGATCGATTTCCTGCAGCAATTGCTCCTTTACCTGTTCCACGACCGAGTGGCACGCTGCGGCCGCTACGTCTTCCTTACGCGCGCCGCTGGATAGTGCGGATACAAGATCCTGAATGCCGAACACGATACAGTAACTGTCCGTCTTCACGTTTGTATAATCGCCCTCTAACGCCAACTTCCCCATCTCGACCACATCGACGCCCAGTCGACGTGCGACCATTTCCAGGAATCTTCCCGAAGCACCAGCGCATATCCCGCCCATCGTGAAGTTATCCGGAATGCCGTCATATGCGGTAATTATCTTATTGTCCATACCGCCGATGTCAATGATCATGGCTTCTCCCTTCTCGATGCCCGCAAGATACATTGCGGCCTTTGAGTTCACGGTCAGCTCCTCCTGCACCAGATCCGCCTTGAAATGCTCTCCTAACGGGTGTCTGCCGTAACCGGTGGTGCCCAGAGCTTCTATATCTCCGCGTTGCACGCCTGCGATCTCCAACGCCTCCTCGAAAACAGTCTCCGCCGTCTTTACCACGTCCCGCGTCGGCGACCACGTCGCTCCCAGCACCTCGTTATCCTGCATTATCGCCGCCTTTGTCGTTGTCGAGCCGGAATCGATGCCCGCGGTAAGCCCCTCCTGCACCGTGCGCTCCAATATCCATCGCCGTCGCACTATCGTCACCAGCGCCTCCATTCGCGTCAACAGCTCTCCTGCCTTGGTCCGTTCTGAAAACGGATACATAACGATGGGCAAGTGGGTCTTCTCCTGTATGATCTTCCGGATCTCCGTCCGAATAACTGCCCCGCGCGGACATTTGTGACAGCCCGCCAGGAATACCGCGTCTGCATCGCTCAGACCTTCAGCAACGGCAAATCCGCGCGCTAACGCGACACTCAAGCCCAGGCTCGTCTTCATGTCATAACCAAATTCATCCACCTTCTCCTTGAGATAATCCAGATCAATTTCAGGCACGAAGATCTCTGCACCCACTTCTGCTGCAGCCTTCTCTATCTCTTGCTGCACATTACCGTAGATGGTGCCGCACGAAACTTGGGCTATTCTTATCCCTTCCTCCCCTGCTTCGGCCTTCTTCGTCTTACCCATAATTGTAAAAGATGTATGCCGGACTTCTAATTAAACATTGCGCTTTTTTCACCGGCTGCCGTTTAATATCGCCCCGCCCAATGACGCGACGGTTTTTAGCACCGTTCGTCGATTCACCACGGAACCTGCTTTTTCCCCATCTTGAAGCCGATATAATTGGTAAGCAGATGCAGCATCGGGGTGATAACGACCACCGCAATGATAACCTCCAGCGAGAAGGCGTTACGAAACCACGCGCGTGCGAAGAGGAACAAAAGCAGCCAGGCGCCGACCACGAAATCGAGCTGATCCACCAGCGGTAGAGACGCACCTCGTTTCAGCCCCACTCGCCGCTTTGCAAAACTACCGAGCAGGTCGCCAAGCATGGCTCCCGCGGATAAGCAGACCAACGTCACGAAAAAGAACGGAAAGCTACCGAAAGAAGGCAGATCCACGTATCCCCACGCAAACAGGTTCTGAACGATGCCGACGAGGACGCCGCACGCGATGCCCTTTACGAGGCCTTCATACGTCTTGCCATCACCCAGTAGCCTGCTCGTACCCCAATACATGCCCCGGTCAATGGGCGTTTTGCCGCCGAAGAATGCCGCGCTCGAGTTCGTTACGTACGCCGGCAGCATCAGCCATACTGCAGCAACAATGGTTCCTATAATAGCGCTCATAGTACGTTACTCGTGTGTTACCTTAGTCATAGTAAACAAACAGCAATTTTTATGCTTTTACGCTGGAGCGGTAGATCACGTTAAAAGACATCGTCATATTCGGTCGCAACGACGCCATTGGAAATGGTATGCCGCACCGTGCCCGGGAACTCGTACCCTTCAAACGGCGACCACCCGCATTTTGTATATAACCGATCACTGTGGATTTGCACTCGCTTCTGTAACTCTAAAATAGTCAAGTTCGCCCGCTTCCCTACTTCTATCCGGCCTCTATCGTTCAAGCCCAGAAAGCGCGCAGGATTAAACGAGCTAACGCGTGCTATAAGTGTTGGCGGGACGTCACAACGCGCAATCAGCCAGGACACGAAATTGCCGTACGTATCCAAATGCGGAACGCCAGCAGGCGCATCTAAGATGTCGTGTGCCTTTTCCTCCTTCGTGTGCGGTGCGTGATCGGTCGCCAAAAAATCGATTTCGCCCGCTTTGAATGCAGCTAGCAATCGCTGCCTGTTCGCTTCCGTTCGCAGCGGTGGATTCGTCTTTAAAAACGCCTTCTTCGATAGTACATCGTCCCTGGTGAAGAACAAGTGATGCGGCGTGACCTCCGAGTAAACGTTCTTGTGCTGCTTCAGCATGCGTACGGTATCGGAAACGGAGACGTGTGCGATGCTTATTTTAACGCCTCGTGCAGTTGAAGCGCGGGCGGATAAAACGTTCCTGACCGCGGACAATTCCGCTTCTGCAGGTCTCAACTCAGAATGGAGTTCTCCCTGTTTCTTCCTCCCATCTCCTCGTGATCCTAATTCTTCTTTCTTACAGTCTATAATATGCTGGTCTTCACAATGGATAACGGCGGGTTTGGAAGTCGTTTCTACCGCCTTCAGTGCTTGTGGTAACGTTTTCTCATCTATATACAACCCGCCCGTCCTGGCAAGGTAGATTTTATACGCTACGACTTCGTTTTGCATATCTACGAGCGTATTCAGGTTAGATTCGGCTATAGCACCGCAGAAAAGAATGCCAAGCAAGCCTTTCGACTTTGTGCGAGCGAGCGCCTTCTTTTCTCGTATCCGCTCGGCAGTTATGCCCGGCAGAGGGGTATTGGGCATGTCAACGACGGTCGTTACACCGCCGTGAAGCGCAGCCGCAGTGCCAGACGTAAAATCTTCCTTGTAATCCCATTGGTGACTGCCATCTTCACGAAAATGCACGTGCATATCAATAAATCCAGGAAAGATGAGACATCCCCGCGCGTCTATTTCTCGCTCGCCGCGTAAACCCTGCTTCTTGAACTCGGTAATAAACGCCCCGTCAATGCCGATCTGAGCCTCGTGTATCCCTTCAGGATTTACGATTTTACCGGTAATCACAAGCTCATGGAGCATGTTTTTTAAATAAGGAAGTAAAATAGAAAAGATAAGAGGAGTTGAAGCTATGTTTCCAAACAAAAAAGTTCAGAGTCTGGTGGGAAGAGAGATACACGTGGAGATGAAGGGTGAGCAGTGCGTGCTGGAGGGCGTGCTGATGTCGGTTGATGACTATTTGAATCTGCATTTGAGCGGTGCGAGCGAGATCTTGAAAGGAGAAAAGAAGCGCTCGCTTGGCTCTGTTATACTCCGTGGCAATAATGTTGTGCTTATAAATCCATTGAAGGAATGAACGTGAGCGTGGTAGAGGGGAAGAAAATCGGCATTATCGGCGTGGGCAACATAGGGGCATCTATCCTGCGGGGGCTTCTTGCTGCTGGTAATGGCGGATTGAACGAACGGCTTTTTATAAGCGACGTACGGAAGGCAAGTCTCGAATCCTTTGTGGGCGACTCGGAATCGCGAGTCGTCGTCTGCGAGAGCAACGGCGAGGTCGCGGAGCAATCAGACGTGACCATTTTGGCCGTTAAGCCAAACGATGTGCAGAGGGTCGTGGAGGAGATTGCACCGTTCATATCCGGGAGTAAAATAATCATATCGGTAGCTGCTGGCGTACCAACGCGCGCGATCGAGAGTGCCTTGGGCACAGGCAAGAAGGTAATCCGGGTGATGCCGAATATCGGAGTGCTCGTGGGTGAATCTGTAACGGCGATTTGTAAAGGCGCGTACGCAGGAGAAGAGGATGAGGAGCTAGCACGGGAGCTTTTCAGTGCGATCGGTGCCGTTTATAGCTTGAAAGAGAGTGATCTTGATATTGTTACTGGATTAAGCGGCAGTGGCATCGCCTTCTTCGCCGCGGTGATAGAAGCAATGGCTGAAGGCGGTGTCTACGAGGGCTTGCCCTACGATGTGGCGCTCTCGATCTCTGCCAGGACCGCACTGGGCGCTGCGAAGATGATCCTTGCAGGTAACGAGCCGTCTTCGATAACACATCGGACTGCTTCTCCCGGCGGGACGACGATACGCGGGCTTCGTGTGATGGACACGGTCGGTGTGAAGGCAGCGCTGATGGAAGCGGTAAGTGAAGCAACAAAGCGGGCACGGGAACTATCATCCTCGGACAAAGCTAGCTCGTTGAAGGCCAGATGAAGGACGATCTGATCTCTCAAGTATTGGGAATATTGCAGAATGCGGGCTTTATCGTATCACAGAGATGCGAGGCAAGAAGTTTCGATTTAGCGGCGCGGCGAAGCGAAGTGACCCTGCTGACAAAGATAATGCGTAACATAGACGGCCTTAACGAAGACGTAGCGAAGAGCATAAAACGTGCGGCATTTTGCTTACTCGCATCACCGCTGGTCATCGGTGAGCGAAAAGGCGCGTCCTTTCTGGAAGACGACGTCGTTTATCATCGATACGGTATTCCTGCTTTAAACCCGCATACACTTTACGATTACTTCGTGGAGGGTGTGGATCCCTACGTTTATTCGGCCACCGGAGGCGTGTATGTCAATATCGACGGGGCAGCGATGAAGATGGCACGTGAGGAGAAGGAATTGTCCCTGGGCGATATCGCCTCGGAATTAGGCATCTCGCGGAGGAGCGTGAGCAAATACGAAGAAGGCGGCACGAGTACGACCATTGACATCGCACTGAAACTTGAGGAGTTCTTAGATACCGTACTCATAGAGCCTTTAGAGCTCTTAAATGCCGAATCTGAGGGACCTTCCTCTGATGTGTTAAAAGAGGGCGCGGATGAAGCGGTTTCGAGCCTGGAGAAGCGCATTTTGGGTATGATGGAAGAGATCGGGTTTGAAATTTTTACAACCTCGTACGCTCCTTTTAGCGCGGTTTCGTTCCCAGAGCCGCCATCGAAAGCGCGAGTCGAATGTCCGAAAATCCTTACCGGCGTAAGTGAATATACCGAGCGCATGATAAAACAGGCGAGGATAGTGAGCAGCTTAGCGCAGGTTACGAGAACGAAGTCGGTATTCGTCGTGAACGGGAATATCAAGTACGTACAGATAGAGAATACCGTGTTAATCGGAAAAGACGAGTTGAAACGGATAAAGGATCCGGAAGAGTTTACCGAGGTAATGGAGGAGCGGATAAAGGCCTAACTCTACCTGTGCAATCCGAACGAAAAGACCATGAGTAACGTAGCTATAGTAATGGGCTCGAAGAGCGATCAAGCGGTGGCGGACAAAGCGATAGCGGTATTGGAAGAGCACAACATTCCTTACGACGTGCGGGTGCTCTCCGCGCACCGGAATCCGGAAGAGCTGGATAGCTATTTGGAGGAGAGCGGCGATGTCGCGGTATTCATAGCGATTGCAGGGCTCGCGGCGGCTTTGCCGGGAATTATCGCGTCGAAAACGGAGAAGCCAGTCATCGGCGTTCCGGTAAGCGGGCCGTTAAGGGGCATGGATGCACTCCTGTCCATGGTTCAAATGCCCCCGGGCGTGCCGGTAGGCGTAGTGGGCATAGACAACGGCAAGAATGCGGCCTTGCTCGCCTTGCGGATATTGCGTGCACGGTAGGTAAGGGACTCCGAACTGAATTACGTTACGTGTGCTGGCTGGCAGTAGTTTGCATTCTGTTATCGAGTTAGAGCATTCTCCAGGTGTAAACGAACCGCTGTAGCGCCGTCGCATTGCAGACAATAGCAAAGACGAGGAGCGCCCAGCCGAGGAAGGAGAAGCTCACGAGTCCTGACGCGGGAATTGGATAGGGATAGACCAACGTGAGCGCCGTTGCAGCTATTATAAGTATCATGCGGTCCGCTCTGCCAAGCAGCCCGCCGTACATTCTGCTCAGCCCGACTGCCTGCGCCTGTGTGCCCATGTAGGAAGAGAGCAAGACGCCAATAATCGCGACAACGCCAATTTGCCAGCCTGCATAGCCGCCGAAGACGATGCCGCCGATGATGAATACGTCTGAATAACGGTCGATCACATGGTCAAGGAAATCGCCCTTTCTGCTGGCATTACCGATCTCGCGCGCGACAAGTCCGTCCAAACCGTCCAAAACGGCATTCAGGCATACGAACACGCCGGCGAGTAATAAAAAGAGGTTAAAAGACATGCTCTTGCGGGATAAGCCGAAGAGGAGGCCGGCGAGTGCGGCAAAAACGAGCGAGAGCAGTGACAACAAATTCGGCGAGATGCCTCGGCTGGCGAAAAATCGCGTTGTCGTCCTCACGAAACCGGAATTATCTACAATGATACGCAGAAGAGAATTAAGAGCCATCGTAACACTTTATCTTTTTAAAACAGTTAATAAAAGCTTTAGCACGGACGTGCAAGACCGTTTGACAAAACGCCTTGCAGCTTCGTGGAAACGTTTATTCGAGCTTTTTCTGTAAAGAAAGGTGGTTAGTTTGCGAAAGGGCCGGGGCCGGGACTCGAACCCGGGTCTAGGGATCCACAGTCCCCAGGGATAGCCTCTACCACACCCCGGCCATCCTGCACTGCAATCGGATTACAGAAGCACTGATACAAACTATTGAGCGGTTATCTATTTATTTTTCTTTTAACTGCCGTTTTGCTGCAGGTGTGCTCCAAACTTTTGGACGAAACGCGCTCTTTTTCCGTTACCAGCCAGCGAAAGTAACAAACAAACACCCGTCTTCAAGTTTTTATGCGGTGATGCTCTTGCGCACGGTGTGTCTGTGGCGGGGGAGGTGGTGATGAAGGGAGCGGGCGGCGTTCATCACTCGTCAGCAGTTAGTTAGTACGTTGTGGACATGTGGATCGTACCTATCCGTATCTCTCGTGCTTAGGGATGTGCAGTACAGTGCAGTGCGGTCGCCCGCAATGTTTTTCACGTGTAAAGCGAATATAGATCTATACTCAGGGCTAATGGCGGTTGGTTTAGAATGCGGGTTAAGACAACGATGAAGGATTTATGCAGGAAGTGCTCGTATTTCGATGAGAGTAAGGTCGAGAATGAGCGGTATCTCTGCCCTCAAATGAATATGATGATCTGGTACGAGCAGAAATATGTCGGCTGTGGCGTGTTTAAAGCCAAGGAGAACTAAGTTTTTGGCCGTTTCCGGGTCCAAAAACAATCAGGACTCCCGCATTGCATCCATCATCCTCTGCTTCTCGATTTGTACGTCCTGCACCGTTCTTTACGTGAGACTATGCGTTACTGTCTATCAAAAATTCGTGTATTGGTAGGTGTTGCGGAGACGTTGAACTTTGCGTGACTTTTTCTAACTTCGAGGTTTTCGAGGTCTGCGTGCTGTTTCTATTCTATTCTAATCTAAACTAAATCGCCGATATAGTAATCATCCAAGATGTCCTGGGCACTCTGGGAGTGTGGTTCTTCCGTAACTGGTTTTGTTTCCCATAGTTCCGTCGCATCTCTCCCACAACTTTCGAGTATTAACGTACTTGCACCGCCGCCGTGGCACGGTATAGTGGTGACATTATACACCTTACTATGAACCACGATCCAACAATCTTGAGCTGAATTGTGTTGTGCGACCTCTTCAAGGCTAAACGTATTCTCTGGAGGTGCTTCGCCTTCCTCGACGCAGCCGGAGAACATCGTCATACCTATGAAAGCAGCTAAGACGAGTAAACGCGCCACGGTTGTTCTTCTCATCTTTTTTCACCCTCACCCTTGTATGGTAATTACTGTGTATTAGCTTAAAAGATTTTCGATATATATATAATCACACTCAGTGATTCCTAACTCCCGCACGGTTCCATACTGCTGAATAGTTCGTTCACTATCCGATGACGTTGTAATGCCCGTGCGAATACGATACAATGTGACGTTAATTTCTTCCTTAGGAACTTCGTTTCACGCAGACCGTGGAAATAAATGTCGCCAATAGTCTATACTGTAGGGAAAACATATATATGGTCAGTCCAGACAATAGTGTATTTAGATAATAAAGAGGTGGTTTTTATGGCAATGGATCCTCAAGAACTGGAAGGGAAGAAGAAGATGGTTTTAAGCATGTGCATCTGTGCGGGATGTCCAAGCTGGGTTGAATGCGGAGAGAAAAGCGGATTTTGTTTTCCGACAATAGGGAAGAGCACCTGTATTACAGAAGAACAAGGTTGCATCTGTGGTAGATGCCCAGTAACAGCGGAAATGGGGCTTAAACACGGCTTTTATTGTACACGAGGGTCAGAAAAAGAACAATCAGGGCTGTAACTATTACGTCACACGGTACTGACATACCTACCGAACGGCTGCTCGCATAGCAATGCATTGGGCAGTATGCCGCCTCTATCAAATAACGAAGGAGGGGCGATAACCCGACCCTGAAGTGAGCGGTAACTGCTACGTGAGAAGCATTACATTACAGAGGTACCATACCATGAAAAGAAGAAGAGAAAAGGAGTACAAAAAGAAACTGACTCCTGAGGAGTATCACATCCTGAGGGAGAAAGGTACCGAGACTGCATTTAGCGGGAACTATTATAAAACCAAGGCACGAGGGAGCTATTATTGCAAAGCGTGCGGCAATAAGGTAGTTGAATCGGATAAGAAATTCGATTCGGGATGTGGCTGGCCAAGTTTCTTTGATGTTACTCAAGATGCAGTGGAGTTGAAGCCTGATAAGAGAGTTAGTAAGAAACGTACGGAGGTAGTCTGTAAGAACTGCGGCAGTCACCTTGGCCATTTATTTGATGACGGACCAAAACCAACCGGGAAACGATACTGTATCAACTCGTTAGCATTAGATTTCAAGGAGGGAGAGTGACCAGTAGCAGTAGCAGTAGCAGTAGCAGTAGCATGAACGTGAATAACCAGCAAATCACGTAATTCCCTTATCCTCTCGCTTCTTCTCTAAATTACACTACACACTCACGTCGACGTTTCGAACTTAACGGGTTTCCGTTCACAAAACTTTTTAACCGACCAGTACAATCTAATTATTAGTATAGACCTGAAAAACCATGAAGCACTCGAAGTTCCTAACTTTTGGGTTTCTGGTATTCGTCATTGCAGCGAGCATTTTGTTCAGTGGCTGCGTTCAACAAGAAGAAGCAGCAGAATCCGTGGATTATGTTGAGATTACCGAGTATGAAGGCGAAGACCTTTCGTCGATCGATGATTTTCGAGAGAATTCGATAAAAGGCCCGCAGCATATAGACAAAGAGAGCTATGCGCTTAGAATCACGGGTCTTGTGGCAAATCCTCAAACGTATTCGTATGATGAGGTCGTTGGTGACTTCCACCCGTATAAAAAAGTAGTGAGATTGGACTGTGTCGAGGGCTGGAGTGTCACCATTTTCTGGGAGGGGGTACTCGTCAGGGATTTGATAGCGGAAGCGAATCCCGAATCAAATGCAACGGTCGTTATATTCCACGCGTATGACGGCTATACCACGTCTTTCCCCCTTGATTACATCCTGGACAATGATATCATCATGGCATACGAAATGAATAACGTCACGCTTCCGCCAGAGCGCGGGTACCCTTTTGAGCTCGTAGCAGAGAGTAAATGGGGCTACAAATGGATCAAATGGATAACGGAAATCGAATTATCTGATGACGTCAATTACCGGGGCTACTGGGAAAGCCGAGGCTATTCGAAGACGGGTAATTTAAATGAAAGCTTTTTAGGACGGTAGTTACAGCTTCTTCCCTAGCTGCTTCGGGTTTCGGGCAGGTTTTGGGGCCTGTTGCTATCTTGCCTTATAGCTCGGTCGGTAACCAAAATGAGAACTTGTATGTTGGTTGGGTATCACACGTTTTTATAACTGAGAAGGGAGAACGTAAGAGCGAGGCAAAAAGTATGAATCAGGCGGTATTAGTTCTCATCAAGCCAGATGGGTTGAGAAAATCATTGACCGGGAACATCTTAACGAGATTATCCGAAGCAAAGCTGAAGATTGTGGCGGCAAAAATGGTGCGTGTCTCACGGGACCTGGCGGAGGAGCACTATGGGCACCTTAAAGATAAGCCGTTTTTTGAGGAATTGATACGGTATATAAGGGGGGAATTGCACGGCTGCAGGAAAGTTATGGCTTTGGTTTATTGGGGTGAGGACGCAATAAGAAAATGCAGGGAACTTGCCGGTGCAACCAATCCCGAGGAGGCAGAACCGACCTCTATCCGGGGCCAGTACGGTAGAATACTTAGATCAGGCCTTTTTGAGAATGTCATTCATGTCTCTTCCGATGAAGCAGAGGCCGAGCGCGAGATAAAACTCTGGTTCCGTCCCGATGAGATAATACTCGATTTATATCCCACAAAGGATGTTGTCATCGAGAACTGCACGAGGCGCGAGTGGGCAGAATAACGAGGGTGAAGAAGCGAGAGAGAACGTTTGTGGGTTCAGTTGCTTCTTTCCAGGTCAACGCGTAATTAGCGGATGGGAAGTACAAATACATTTTTGAGAGTAGAGCGATCGATCGATCTATCGGCAACGGCAACGGCAACGGCAACGGCAACTGCAACATGCCGCAATTACATGAAATTCACCAGGATCTCCTTATTATACTGGTCGAAATCAATACTCTCTAATGTCTGTTTAATGAGACTCGCTTTCCAGACATGACCTATCGTAAGAGATTCGTACTCGACACGGCCTGATTTCTTGCCGTGGCGTTCTTCTAATTCGAGATATTTCTCCTTACCCCTCGGTTTCCCACTCGTGTGTGCGTAGATACCCAGGAACTTTTGAACCTCACCTTTTATACTGCCGTTCTCCCGTTGATACGTGCCATAGGATATGGCGAAGACGGGAGCGCCGGACATACCGGGAACGGCAGAAGATACGTCTATGAGGAACAGAGGTTTGGCATCGAAATCAATTTCGGGTTCACTTGCCACACTTCCCGTTTGCCAGACGGGCAGCGCATTCGTTTTGTCATAAAATCCGTTCGGATACCCGACCAGCGTCACGGTCGTAGCAGGTCTGATCTTTACATCGCCCTCGGCCCATTCCGGAGAGAGCGCTTTTATGTCGCAGCCGTTGTAAAGGGAGTTGAGGAGTGGTATTACCGCTACATCGGCATCAGGACAGGATGAACTTGTTATCCAACGTGGTTTCTCGTCCTTCGTAAACAAGGGGAGGTGCACGTTCTTAATATCGCCGGGTACTGCCTCGGAACGATGAAACTGGAACGTGATGCTATCGCCCTGAGGCGGCTTTTGCTCTGACGGGCTTGAGCCGGTCAGAACGTGATACGAGGTAACAAGGTAGAGAAATTTAAGATTGAGGTTCCTATGCAGGTATAAATAAAAGAAACCGGTACCCTGTGAGACCACCGTATCGCCTTTGGCAAGGAATACCGGTGTGGTAGAAAGAGAGATTTGTTCAACCTCCATTGCTTCTTTTCTTATCACCCCCATCTCGCAATTAAGTATCGCTCTATAGTTAGATCCCATTATATATAAAATAAAGTTCGCTTTATGCACACCCGTTACCGAGATGTACGTTAAGGTAAGCGAAGCTTCTTCTTCATGGTAGTAGGCGGTGTTCTGCGGCTTGATTCGGTATTTGCAGGAGGTTGCATTTGCGGGCGTGGACGGCTTTTCGGTTCGGACAGCTTAAACTAAACTGAATTGACCTGACCTGACCGGAGCGGAGAAGCGATAACTTTTAACGAGCTAATTAGAGCCCGAATGCAAGTAATGCGAATACAATAACGCCCAAAACCAGAAGAGCGACTCCTGCACCTATGAGGAGCTTCCGAATCCTCTTTTCCTGCTCGGTCAATTCAGACCACGGTTTCTGCTTCTTGCCCGCAGCTAACCCGATAGCAAACCCTGCGGCAATACCGGCCGCCATGCCCATAATATAACCGACAACCCAATCACTCATTTTCGTTTAAAATACCTCCTATCTCAACTTGCAGTTCTTCGTAGTTATAGGAATCGTGATTATAGCCATACTTCTGGATTCTCAACCTCCCGCACTGTTTTACACGTGCGAATACTTCACTATCACCTCACCTTTGTACTGGCAGTGGTTAGCCACATGTAGGACTCAGAATCCTGCTTAACAATCCCAATGGATCTTTTCCCTCGAATAGTTCCATTGCAATCATTTATAAATGCTACTTCGATGCCCAATTCTCAAAATTACTATGTTCGCGTCATCAATATCGAAGATGACACGGTAATCCCCAATTCTAAATCGGTACGTTCCTATTTTAGGGTGAATTAATTTTCGTGCATACGTAATGGGCTCTTCAGCGTATTCCTTGAGTTTCAGCGCGATTCTCGGTTGCTTATTCCTATCAATGGTCTCCAGGTCTCTCAGCGCCCGCTGGGTGAATACGATCTTATACATCAATGATTTCCTCAAGCGGCTTCACGTTGCCTTCTTTATAATCGCGTCGTGCCTCTGCAATAGAGCGGAGATACTCGTCACTTGAGAGCGCTACTATATCCTCAATGACGTCTTCCAGGGTACCCCTGATTGTGTCGGATATTAAAGATTGCAGTTCACCAACAGTCAAATCCTTCACTTTCGTCTCCATACGTAAACACTCCCTTGTATACAATAGGGATGCTGATGTTTTATACTTACCTTTCTAGACTAGAATTAACACCCCCTTCACTATCATCTCCTGTTTTAGGAAGGTGCGAATCGAATCCATTGGAATTTGAACGCTAGCGTTCTTCTTTCAGAGCTTTGGATGGTTTCGGGTCGGGTTTATATTATAAATCGCCCGTTATCTTTTACTGTATGAAGCTTATGCACCTGCTTGTTAAGCCACCCGATTTTCTCTACTTCCCGAACGTCGAACTCAGGAACGTACGGTTTGATGTCTAAAAGCGGTGTACCATCGACGATATCGACATCGCGAATGTAGAGTTTCACACCCTCTACTTTGACGAGCCGCACAATCGATAGGCCGATAGGGTTGGGACGTGCTGGTGCCCGAGTAACAAAGACACCGTGTAACTGATCATCGAGATAGGGCGTCACCGTTAAGGAATAGCCGTGCGATAAATGAAAATGAAAGATCAAATAAATATGCGAGAAACCTTCTATATCGGTGAGCCCTTCCGCGTATTCCGGAAAGATCTCAACCGTGCCCTCGACATCGTGAGCGGCTGCAGCTTGTATGGGCGTGCTATGTGGCTCTTTGAACGGTGAATGGATAATTCCTATTGGTGCGTATCTTATTTCATTCATACATACTGTACTGATATGCACTAAATCTGTTTAAGATAATTATACTCTAATCTCTAATCGAAAACCCTTCTCTTCGTACTCCCGCTCCTCGCCTCGGTAGCCGCGCCGGCTTTTGAGGTTCCGAGAAAAGAGCTGACCGGATCGGATAACTCCCAACGAGCAAACTAGAGCCCAAATTCAAATAATACAAAGACCATAACGCCCAACACCAGAAGGACAACACCCGCACCTATGAGGAGCTTCCGAATCTTCTTTTCCTGCTCGGTCAATTCAGACCATGGTTTCTGCTTTTTGCCCGCAGCTAGTCCAATAGCAAACCCTGCGGCAATACCAACAGCCATGCCCATAATATAGCCGACAACCCAATCACTCATTTGTGTTTAAGATACCTCCTATCTCACCTTGCAGTTCTTCGTACTTATAGGAATCCTGACTATCGTCCGGTTTCAGGATTTACAGCTGCCTGTAATGTGTTCACTAGCCTTTGTAATACTAGTATTAAATCTTATTGATATTTGAGATTGTCCTATTATTTTTTAAACACCTCGCTTGCTTTTGAAATGTTGAGATTAATATTTGAAAAAAAGTGCTTACCTTTATCTTTTCCATCAAGTATGTCTGCTAAACTTACAGCTGATATACTTTTATAAAATTGCTTGGGGTCGTATTTATATAGATTGGTACTAGACAATGCGCTTATTATATCCTGTTTTTTCATTATTTTCCAGTTTATATCAACTTTAAATTTTCTCACCAAATCTTTTATTCCACCATCATTATGGATAGATGAGATATCTACATTTGCCACATCATTTACAATGATACAATCAATCTCTTTTTTAGTATTATCATTTTCAAGTATTATAAAAAACGGATTAACATTTTTAACTAATCCTGCTTTTAACCACTGAAAAATCAATGAACCTAATTTTTGTTTTCGTAATTTATTGTTCGTCAATTTAAACTCTTGAATGTTCTCACTTATCAACTTGAGTTCTTTGTTCCTTTTTTCCCAATATTTCTGGGCACCAATTAAAACTTCTCTCTCAAATTGTTGTTTGTATTTTTCGTTGATGTCGATACCGACAGCATTTCGATTCATGACAGATGCCATTGCAATAACTGAACCGGAGCCTGCAAAAGGATCGAAGACGAAATCATTTTCGTCTGTAGAAATAGAAATTATTCTTTCAGCAAGGGGGAAAGGAAAAGGGCAGAAGTGATTGAGGCAACCATTACCCCAACCCCGGATGGGTGTAGTGAATTCCCAAAGGTTTGATGGTGCTTTTCCTCTGGGATTATATCGTTCTGGATACGTCAACCACCATTTTTTCAAATCTGCTATTTCACGAATTTTATCTATATTGAACTTGTACTGCTCATCCTTGGCATAAAAAAAGATGTATTCAAAATGGTTCTTAAATCTTCCTTTAGCATTCCAAGGGATGTTTTTGGTTTTGTCCCAAATAACCACATCCTTCAATCTCCATGTTTGTGAGGGTTGATTTGCTAGTTCTTTATTTATATCAAAAGGGAGGGGAACTGTAACACCGTCTTTTCTTACAGTATCCATAACCATCCAAAAAGTGGCATGAGATGATGATAACTCATAGCATTTCTGAAAAATCTTTATTATGTCGTTCAAATATGCATCGTAATCTTGTCCAAAGCCAATTTGGCCATCATTATTTTCATAATTTTTTACATCAAAATATGGGGGTGAAGTAACTATTAGATCAGGTTTTATTATTTTGTGCTTTCTAAATATACCTTCAATATCCCGTGAATCTCCAATAATATAGTCGCATGTGTTCATATAATCCCCTCATAATATTGTGGATAATATTTATAATAATCTAAATAATTCT
>DATKXZ010000014.1:0-5288 GCA_035528755.1 Desulfobacteria bacterium
AATCCATATCTCCTGATTCGCGGTAGTAAGAATACCGTATTTATAGAGAACTTCCAAGAATTGCAGGATAACCTTGATTTGTTCACTGAAAAGGACGCACGCTGGCTTGCTTCGTGGATCGAATATCTTGGTGATAAACAAACAGCGAACCGAATCAGAGAAACACCAAATGAGTTTGAGGAGATCATCAACGAGCGATACAACCAGCTATTGGAATTTTTCCACCCCGCTAAAGGGATAGAGAGGGGGGTTCGTTAAACTGAAGTAAATGAGAGAGGATACAAAGTCGATGCGAAATCGGATACTGATGCTTTCATGGGAATACCCCCCCTATAAGATAGGAGGACTTGCAGAGCACGTCTATGAGCTGTCAAAGGCATTAGCGCGGAAAGGCGCGGACGTGCACGTAGTCACCTTAGGGGCTGTCCCGTACGAGGAAAGAGAGGGGGTGCACGTACGTCGTATCGCTGTTGATGTCTGTAGACCCGATTTTATAACGTATATGAATAACAAGATGAAGAAAATCGGAGCCTCGATTATCGAATCCGCCGGGACCGCACCAGCTATAATCCATGCACATGACTGGATGGTCGGTAATGCTGCGATGGCGTTGGCCTTTCGCTACCGAACGCCCTTGATCTCGACGATTCACAGTACTGAATTTGGGCGGGTGCAGGGGATAAAGGAAGGATATCAGATGTTTATACATGAGATGGAAGAGGAGCTGGTGCGATCATCGGCGCATATAATTGTGTGTAGTGAGAGCATGAAGCGAGAGGTTCAAGGCTTATTTGGAGTAACGGAAAACATATCCGTGTTTCCGAATGGAGTGGACGTCTCAAAATTCGATTTCTGTGAAGATAGAACGACACTTAAAGAGCGTTTTTGTGGTTCGAAAGATGCCACGATGATCGTGTATATCGGGAGACTCGTTCGTCAAAAAGGCGTGGAGGTTTTGATCGGAGCGTTGCGCATACTTTTGAACGCATCTCCGGATTTACAGCAGCGGGTGAAACTGGTGATTGTGGGAGAAGGCCCGATGCGAGAGCACCTGGAACGAGACGCTGCGTATCTCGGCGTGTCAAACCACGTCGTTTTTACGGGTTATTTGGACGATTACACCGTGAGATGCTTATTGAAAGCAGCAGATGTGGTTGCTGTGCCCTCCTTATATGAGCCTTTTGGAATCGTCGCGTTAGAGGCGATGGCGGCCAAGACCCCTGTGGTGGTATCGGATGTTGGTGGACTTTCAGAGCTCATATGCGCTGGTGAAGGCATAAAAGTGCCGTCTGACAATTCCGAAAGCCTTGCGGAAGGTATCCTGCAAATTCTATCCGCCGGAGAGGATGAGCAGAGAAAAGTTGAACTCGAGAGAATGGTGGAACAGAGCTACCAAAAGGTTTGTTCATTAACCTGGGATACCATTTCGGAGGCTACGGTTGAGGCATATAAAAAGGTTTTAGCTTCGGCTCCTCCTGCCCGACCACCGCGATGGCAGGAACGGGGAATAGAAATAGAAACAGAGAAAAGTGAGTTGTGGCAATATTCATATTCGTGATGTGCGTGACTGCCCGTGGCCAGCGCGGGTAGAGAGGAGAAAAAATGAGGGCGGTAAGTATATCTTCTCTCAGAAACAATTTTAAGGAGGATCCGGACACATGAGAATTGGCTTTTTCATTTGGGAATATCCGCCACGAATTGTGGGTGGCCTGGGAACCTATGCAGAGAATATCACGCAAGCGATGGTAAAGTTGGGGCACGATGTTTCCGTGTTTACCATGAATGATGGAACATTAAAGACGAGAGAGACTTTAAAGGGTATTGATGTTAACAGACCGATGCTGGTGGACGGAGCCGGCATACTTCCGCTCTGCATGACCGAGGATTTGAGACGGTGGGGCACGGGGATAAAATTCTTCAACGATGTGCTCATATCGAACATTCTCAGCGCGACGAAATTCGTTAACCAGCTTATAAAACACGAACGGTATAAGTTTGACCTTATCTGCGCACATGACTGGCTGAGTGCAATGGCGGGTATCATGGCGAAGCGAGAGACACATCTTCCGTTCGTCTTCCATTTCCATTCCACCGAATGGGGTCGCGCACTTGGTGGTGGCTCGGATACCGTTATTCATATCGAGAAGACCGCGGCCGATGCGGCGGATAGGATTATCACGGTCAGTTACCCAATGCAAGAGGATCTCGTAAGGCATGGCATCGCAGCAGATAAAATAACGGTTTGCTGGAACGGCATTCGTACGGATAGGTATGATCCCACCAAGGTTGCCGATGAAGATATTATAAGACTGAAGAGCAGATACGGAATAAGTCCGGATGAGCGGATGATTCTGTTCGTCGGGCGATTGACTGCGGTAAAAGGTGTCGTGAACCTGGTAAAGGCAATGCCAACGGTCATCAGCAAGCATCCTGAGGTGAAACTGGTTATACTTGGAGTGGGTGAATTAGAGCGCACTATTTCAGATCTCATAACTGTCTTGAATTTGAAGGATAACGTGAAGACACGGTTTGAGTTTGTAAGTGAAGAGGAACGGATAGTGCACTACGGTGCTTGCGATATCTTTGTTGCCCCGTCTGTCTACGAGCCGTTCGGCATTGTTGCGTTAGAAGGGATGGCAATGGGAAAGCCCCTTGTCGTTGGTGCTAAAGGCACCAGTGGATTTCGGGATTCGGTTATCCCCTCAGGCCCTGACCAAACAGGGATTCATGTCGATGGTAACGATTCTGCAGATATCGCATGGGGGATAAAGTCCCTGCTTGAAGACACGGAAGAAGCGCGTAAAATGGGTGAAAGAGCGAGGAAACTGGCGGAAAAGTATTTCACCTGGGATAAAATCGCAGCCTATACCCTTGGCATCTATGAGGACGTCATCAAGGGGGTGAAAGATAAGCCGTGAAGATAGGGTTTTTTGTGTCTGAGTACCCTCCACGGGTGGTGAGCGGCCTGGGAATGTATGCTGAGAATATCTGCCACGCGATGAAGAACGTCGGAGGACATGATATTTCGGTTTTTACGATGAATGATGGCACCTTAAAGACGCGAGAGACTTTAAACGGCATTGACGTGCATAGACCTCTGTTGGTGAACGGAAGCAGCGTGCTCCCCCAAGTGCTCACCATGCAGAACCTGCTACGATTGAGCACCGAGAACAAATTCTTCAACGATGTGCTCATATACAATATCCTCAGTGCGGCTAAATTTGCGAACGAATTCGTAAAGAAAGAGAAAGAACCGTTTGACCTCATCTGCGCACACAACTGGCTGAGTGCAATCGCCGGGGTGATAGTAAAGGAAGAGACCGGCTTACCGTTTGTGTTTCATCTTCATTCAATCGAGGGCGATCGCTCCGCTATACGAGATACAACGATTATTCGCCATATTGAAGAAACGGCGGCGCAGGCTGCCGATCGTGTAATAACCGTATGTCACCCCCTCCATGAGTATCTCATCATGCATGGCTTTGATGCGAGAAAGCTCCACGTCTGCTGGAATGCTATCGATGTAGCAAAATACGATCCAGGGAAGGTTGATACAGGGACCATAACGGCGGTAAGGATGCGCTACGGAATTGAGCGAAAAGAGAAGATGCTGCTCTTCGTAGGAGACTTGGCGCATGAACGTGATATCATCAACCTGCTGGAAGCAACGCAGATGGTAGTGCGTAAGCATCCCGAGGCAAAACTCGTTATACTGGGGAGAGGGGAGTTAGAGCGAAAAGTTTCCAGCCGGATAAAGGACTTGAAGATCGAAGCTAACGTACAGACGCGGTTTGAAGTTGTGACGGAGGAAGAGAGGATCATTCATTATGGAGCGTCTGACGCGGTTGTTTGTCCTTCTCTCTACGGCCCCTGCAGCATCATTTCATTAGAGGCCATGGCAATGCGGAAGCCCATTATCGTGGGAGCAAAGAGCATTTGTTGCACGTGTGAATATATGGTTCCTTCAGGAAGCGGTCAGACTGGCGTTTTAGCTGACGGTAGCATTCCGGTAAACTTCGCATGGGAAATGTGTCGTTTACTTGAAGATGTAGAAGGAGCGAAGGCGATGGGGGAAAGGGGAAGGATAAGCATTGAGCGCTATAGCAACTGGGATAAAATCGCGGCATGCACACTTGGGATATATAACGAGGTAGTAAAGGAAGTAGGAGCCAGACCGACGTAGCGCAAATTCCCGGTATCCCAAACGTAACAGCTGCACGATTCTTCGCGCTAAAGGTCGTCAGGCTTCTACGATGCATCGATTTAGTGTGCACGACTCAATTGAGTTGTAACGAAGCACGTTTCGGCAATAATAATCTTCACTCATCATTATTTGGATGTAAGGGGCTTTGCATTTTTAATACCACTTTTACCCAATTAAAAGTGCAAAGCCCCGTATATTCGCTTGTTATACGAGGTCGTTAGACCAGAACGAACGATAGCGAGGAGAGTGCGAGCGAAGGGCAAAATTACTATTTCAACTTTTTCTTTAATTTGTCAACATTTATGTAAAATTCTACATATCCACAATCTAAACAAAGCTTTGCTTCAAAGTCTTTAACTGGCTCTGAAAATAAACCCTGTTTATGTGATTTGTATCCAAAAACGGCTCCTCCAATACTACCTTCATCAATGTTTTCACTACCGCATTTTGGGCATTTTTTGTTTGTCATCTTGTATTCCTACATACTATTATGAAATAGTTAGACTTTAAATATTTTGCCCGTAGCAAGCATTCCGCCTAACGTTTTGTGGGTATCGGCTTTGCATTTTTAATGCCCCGTTTGCCCGATTAAAAGTGCAAACCAGCGATTAAAAGTGCAACTTTCGGAATAAAAGTGCAGATGTGATTAAAAGTGCAAAGCCGATGTAAGGTAAAGTTTCATATATTATGGCACCAAATGTTTATAGCACTTTCATGGAAGTGCTGATGCGGCTGGAAGGCCTAACCGCCCAATCAAACAAAAAGGAGGTGATATAAAAAATGGTAGCTATAGTTGACGTAATGATGGATAGCTTTGCTACGGCTATTGGAACAATGATCGAGTGGAGGAGTTTATGACTGGTAAGGACCTGAGTGTAGGCATTATTGGCAATCCACCCGAATCGTACACGGTTCTCCCGATTATCGAAGAGGATTACTCATCGCTTCCAGAAGGATTACCGAAGATCTGTGGCTACGAAGCGAAGTGGCTTCCCGAGTCGCCCTATTGGAATATCCGCTCCATTCACGCAGAACTTCCTGAAGAAGTGGAGCGAAAACTCATAGAGTGGTGCTTGAAACTCTT
>DATKXZ010000015.1:0-7491 GCA_035528755.1 Desulfobacteria bacterium
TGTTCCAGTTCTACTGGAACTTCATAAACGAGTTCAAGCGAGGGACTTCGCCTGCGATGTTAGAAGGATTGACGGATCATACGTGGAGCTGGCATGAATTCTTTTACCCGCGATTAACTATTCCTGATTAGGACAGTAGGGGAAAATGGGCGTGCAAAAAGACGCTGGAGAATTGTTGAAGTTTATGTATGACAGAGATATACTCAGGGTTCGCCGAAAATTGCGTCACAGGAGGTAATAAATGAGACTGAGTGGGAAGCAAATCGGATTAATAATGCAATAGACTATTTGGAAGGTTTAGGTGTTCTAAAAATCACACATGTCGCTGGAAATACTGGTGGTGTAAAGAACGTCTTTATACACGGTTTAAACCCCCTCGGGGATTGACATAATCGAGAAGAAAGATAAGTTTAGCACGACTTTCGGGTTTGAAGTGGGGATCCCTGGCTTTAAACTTAGTTGGACGCGGAACATATAGGCCGTGGGATAAGAATGTCTTTAGGAGCAATCTTCAGACTTTAGGAGCAAAGCCGGGGTGGGAGGTACTGGATGCTAGCTCAACGCTGCGCGCCCAGTAGTCCTTCTTTGCTCTGGATCCGTTTGACGACAGTAATTCTCAACAGGATTTGCCGTGCTGGAGACCAATCCGTCTCCTTAAACGGCGTGTCTTTGGAGAGTGAGGTTCGTCAAACGGTCTTTCAAGAAGCAGGAACTGAAAGGCGCTTTTGAGATGCGAACGCGGCTGATGATAGAAAAGAAACAGAAGGCTTTTTAAGTTTGCAAACAGCATTGTAAAATATAGCGTAGTGTGCGTGACAAAACCGATTTATTAGAAGATATGGAAGAAGTTGTAAGGATTGTGGAAGAAGAAGGAGTAAAATATACAAATCCAATAGTAATAGAGGGCCTACCCGACGTGGGTCTGGTAGGGACAATCGCAGCCTCTTACATCGTGGAGAAGCTGGATTTTAAGGAGATCGGGCATATCGAATCTGATTTGTTCCCGCCCGTTATGGTTATACACAATGGAAATTTGAAGGATCCGTTCAGGATATACAGCGCTGAGGATGGGTCTGTAGTAGTGGTGCTGTCAGAAGTTGCCGTACCGCCAAAGGCGGTTTATCCGCTGACTACTGCGCTGGCTGAGTGGTTTAGTAAAATAACGGTGAAAAATCAGGTTATATCGATAAAAGGGCTGCCGGTGAAGAACAGAATGGATATAGAGAACCCGGAAGTGTTCGGTATTGGAAACAACGAAGGCGCCGTTGCGGAGCTTAAGGCTAAGCAGATGGATCTCCTGGAGGAGGGGTTCATCGCGGGTACGTATGCAATGCTGCTGAGGGAATGCTCGAAGAAGAAGATAAGTGCGATTTCCTTACTCGCCCAGTGCTACCCGGTGTATCCTGATCCCGGCGCGGCGGCCGCGGCTATCGAGACCGTCAAGAAATTCGTACCGAGTCTCGCCGTGGACGTTAGTGAATTATTAGAGAACGCAGAGGAGATAAAGCTCAAAGCTCGTGACCTCATGCAGCAGACAGCGCTCTCAGCGTCTGAGATGCAGAAGGACATGGAGCAGGATATGCCCATTATGTACCAGTAAGTAGCGAGTGGATGAGAGGACGCCACATGAAGAAGGAGATTAGGATAGGATAAATAGGTAAGGAAGGGGATACGGAGGGGGTAGAGAAATGGAGATAGAGAGGAGGATTTTAAAGGCGACTTGGGGCTATAATGGCAATTTAGAGCCGCTTTACGAATTTGAAGATGAAAATGATGCGTTCTTGGTCACGTTTGACCTACCACGAGTGAGTAAGGAGAACATAGAGATCAATACGACCGAGGGTTCGGTAGAGGTAATAGCAAAGATGAGCAATGCAGTTTGCTGGGATCGGTGGGGGATTGTTCAGAAGGAGATAACCTTCCAGTCTTTCAGGAAACAGATTCGGTTGCCTGAGCCCATAGAGCCGGAAAAGGCGCACGCGTCTTTCAAGAACGGCATTCTCAGGATTACGTTACCGAAAATAAGACGGAAGGTACAGATTGCTATAGAATAGAATAAGAATAAAATAGAATAACCTGAATCGCACGCTTTATAGGCAGGCAGGCGTTCTAATCCACCACATTCAGCGAGAAGCCCAGGCTCTTAGCCGAATGGGTGATCATACCAATTGAAACGACATCAACACCAGTGGAGGCAAAATCTTCTACATTCTCTTCATTTATCCCGCCTGACGCTTCCACGATCAAGCCATCGCGAAGCCCTCGCTCGGTCAGCAATCCCATGCACTCCTTCACCTCAGCAGGCGTCATGTTATCCAGCATGATGATATCGATGTTCAATTCCGCGGCTTGGAGCGCTTCCTCTATGCTCTCCACTTCTACCTCGATCTTGCGTGTGAAGCTTATAACTTCTTTCGCCCTTCTTACCGCGTTCTCCAGCCCCATGAGCTTTATGTGATTGTCTTTTATGATCACCGCCTCGTACAGCCCGAATCGATGCGGATCGCCGCCGCCGAGGGTTATCGCTTTCTTCTCGTATTTCCGGAAGCCCGGCGTGGTCTTCCTCGTACCCGCTACCCGTACGTGCTCGTTTACCGCCTTCGCTCTGGTTACAAACAGGTTCGTTAACGTCGCTATACCGCTCATTCGGCCTAATATATTCAGTAGAAGCCGTTCCGCCTTCAGTATCTTCGCTCCCGGCCCCTCCATTGTCAGGACAGTATCATCGCTCTTCAGTCTATCCCCGTCCGTGAATTCTGAGGAATAGTGGACGGAGAAATAGTCACAGATCTGTTCCACCTCAGCCAAACCCGCAAGGACGCCGTCTTCCTTCACCACTATCTCCGCCTTGCAATCGGTATACGGCACTATCTCTTCGTAGTCCTCGTGCCCTACATCTTCCTCCAGAAAGGTTTCTATCTCCTTCAGCAGCATCTCCAACTAAAACTTATCTTTTAAAGTAAAGAATGTTTATTCAAAAATTTCCCTTTTAGCATGGGGCTCTTCATTGTAAAAAGATGTCGAAAATAAGAGTGGGCGTGGTTGGCTGCGGCGCGATCGGAAGTGAGATCTGCAAGGCGATAGACTCGGATGAAGTAAACGGGCATGCGTTAGGCTTGGAGATGGAGCTGAAACTGTTGATCGACTTCCATCCGGAGCGAATAGAGCAGCTGCGTGAAAGCCTACGCACGAAGCCGGAGCTGACAAGAACCCATAGCGCAGGACTGGCTGAGGTTTTCGACGAGGTTGATTTGGTAATCGAGTGCGCATCGCAGGCTGCGGTTCGTGAATTTATGATTCCCGCATTAAAACGGGGAAAGGACGTGATGATCCTGAGTGTTGGCGCACTACTGTGCGACCCAGGCCTCTTTGAAGAAGTTGAGCGTATCTCGAAGGATAAAGGCGGTAAGGTGTATATCCCGTCAGGTGCGGTAGCGGGGATAGACGGACTGAAATCCAGCGCCGTTGGCGGCATCCTTTCTGTGGAATTAACGACGAGAAAGCCTCCACGAGGGTTCGAGGGTAACGAATATGTTAGAGAACGAGGCATAGATCTGGGCTCGATAACAGAGGAACAAACGCTGTTCTCCGGTTCCGCGCTGGAGGCGGTGAAGCATTTCCCTGAGAATATAAACGTCGCTGCTTCGCTAAGCCTTGCGGGCATCGGTCCCGAGGCGACGAAGGTGCGGATAGTTGCAGATCCTGCAGCGAAGAAGAACAAGCACGAAATAAAAGCGAAGGGCGAATTTGGCGATCTCTTCGTGCGGGTGAAGAACGTGCCGTCCACGACGAACCCGAAGACGAGCTATTTGGCTGCGCTCTCTGCAATAGCAACACTGAAACGGGTATCCCATTCGATACAGATTGGAACGTAGAAAATGAAGGAAGAAGAACTGCTAAGGAAATTTCTGGGCCTTGAGGACGAGGCAGATGGGATAGTAGAAGCATGGAAGCTTTTCATCGAGACCAACAAGGCGTTTAGAGACGTTGACGCGCGCGTTATAAGCAGGAGAGAAGGCGACAACATACGGCGGAAATTCGCGAAACACGTAAGGAAGAACAGATTGCAGATGCTGGACGATGAAGAGGGGCTGAAAACACATGAACTCGCTATAGGCCGAGAAGGGGAAGAGGCAGAAGGGGAGCTAAAGAGATTGAACAGCTTCGATCTCTGGTTACTGGCCGATTTCCCGGCTCTCTGCACGGTGTGGGTAGCTGACGACTTTAAAGAGGCAGAAGGCTTTCCTGATGAGATTCTCGCGTTCCTGGACAACCCTCATGTTGATGTTCACTTGAAAGAGCGCCTGATAGAGAAGGACAAGGCGCGCGGCGAGGAACTGCTCAAAACACTGCTCGAAGCTCAGCCCTCAGCAGTGAGTGCGCATTTATTGCTCGTACGGCTTTACGAGCGTGAAGGGCGGCTGGAAGACGCGGAGGCGGAATACACACGAATGTCGACGGAGACCGATGACGAGGTGGTATGGACGAACTACGGCGACTTCCTGGAGAAGAACGGGCGCTACGAAGAGGCTTTTGATGCTTTTAAGAAGGGTTTCGAGGTTTGCGAACGGATCGGCCGAGCTGGTGATAGACTGGGCACGGTGATCAAGGAGAGCATAAGTAGAGTGGAGCAAATGAAGAATCTGGAGGGCGAAGCGGCGGTGAAGGCGCGAGAATATTGGGATGCGGTGTGGTTGATCGACGAGATACGAGAGTTCGCGGATAAGACGTACGCAACGGAATTAGAGAAGGCGCCGGGCGAATACAAAGAAGAGAAAGGGATTGACGTGTCGTACGTGGAAGACATGTTTGATTTCTTCTACTGGTTCCTGTTCAGCCGCGCGTTCGGAGATGGACGTACTCCGGGAATGGCGTATGCGGAAGAGAAAGGGCTCAGTGACGAGCTGAAAGAGCGGCTACAAGGGCTTGGTAACCCAGTCAGTGGCGATTTCGAGGTGGTTAGCGTGGATCGTGCCACATTCACATTCGTGGCCAAGAACGTAGAGACAGAGGAAGAGTACGAGTTGCAAGGTAGTATACCGGACATAGAAGGGCGGTTAACGTTCGCCGGGAATATTTATCCCTGGGGCGATTTCTATTTCACCGAATGCCTCTTGAAAGTGCAGGAGGAAGAAGGTTAAGCCGGGAGGCATTCGTTTTGTTAAGATAGCATTTTATAATCGTAGGTTTTTAAGAAGAGCTATACGTATGTGTGATGGGCGATGCCAGTAATAAGATTGTATTACGATGATTTGGAAGCGCTTACCGGCGTGAGCATAGCAAGGATAAAGGAGCGAATGCCGCTGCTCTGCGCGGATGTAGAGCGCGTGGAACTCGATTATATGGATGTGGAGTTCTTTCCAAACCGCCCGGATCTCTTCAGTGTCGAGGGTGTTGCTCGTACGCTGCGGCAATTCCTGGACCTCGAACCGGGTCTGGCCAGCTATCCCGTGACGAACTCGGGCATCGAACTGACGGTGGACGAGTCGGTCCTGAACGTCCGACCATACGTCGTCTCCGGTGTGGTAAGAAACTTGCAGTTCGATTCTCGTGGGATAGAATCGTTAATGCTCTTACAGGAGCAGTTGCATCGTGGGTTAGGCCGCAACAGGAAAAACGTCTCGGTCGGCGTGCACGATTTATCGAAGGTGAAGCCCCCGTTTAAGTACCTCGCCGTCGATCCCAGCTTCTCGTTTGTGCCGCTCGATTATGACGAGGAGATGACGATGGCGGAGATCTTAGAACGGCATCCAAAAGGGATTGGATACCGCTACATTCTCGAAGACAAGGATAAATACCCCTTGATTCTCGATTCTGACGGTAAAGTTCTTTCGTTTCCGCCTATTATTAATGGTGAGCTCACGCGGGTAACGGAATCCACAACAGAGCTCTTTCTCGATGTCACGGGCCTGAACGAGCATGTCTCAATAGCTCTCAATATTATCGCCACCTCACTTGCGGAACGAGGCGGAGAGATCCAAACGGTAGTGGTTCGCTATCCTGGCGGTAGTGGAGGCGTTGTGAATGAGCACGAGAAAGTAACGCCCAATTTAGAGCCGACGACGATGGGCGTCTCCGTGCACGAATCCAACGTGCTCATCGGTTTAGAGCTGGACGCCGAGGAGTGCGCGACGTGCTGTGCGCGCATGGGGCTTGGTGCGACGGTAAAATCCGCAGAGACGATCGAGGTGAAGATACCAGCGTATCGCTACGACATACTGCATCCCTGGGACATTATAGAAGATATCGCCATCGGCTATGGCTATGATCAGCTCACGCCTGAACTGCCGGATACGGTGGTTATAGGCGAAGTGCATCCGATAGAGAAGAAAGAGGCGGCCATACGAAACATAATGACCGGTTTGGGCTACTTCGAAGTGTTCACCTTCACACTGACCTCCGAACGGAAGCAGTTTGAATGGATGCTGCGAATGGATCGAGAACCGGAAAAAGTACGAGTGGCATCGCCCATAAGCACGGAGCATACGATGCTGAGATGCTCGATCCTGCCGAATTTGCTGGAGATCCTCGCGATTAACAAGCATCGCGACCTACCGCAGCGGATATTTGAGGTCGGACCCGTTGTGCAGAACTTTAAGGAAAACTACATGCTTGCGGCGGTTTCCACGCACGCCACAGCGAACTTCGCAGAGGTCAAGTCCATAGCAGACGCGGTGCTCAAAGAGATGGGGTTGGCCGATGTGGACGTAGTGGACTCGAAAGACGGCGCATTCTTCGAGTACGGACGAAGAGCGGACATCATGAACGATGGCGAGTACATAGGCGTCTTTGGCGAGCTGCATCCCGAGGTGATTACTAATTTCGGGTTGGATCATCCGGTCGTGGGGTTTGAGCTGGATATCAGCAGCGTGAAATCGGGAGAAACGGAAAGTTCATAGCCCCGTCGTTTTGGATGCGGGATTAAAAGATTTGCCAGGTTCCGTACGTATGTTCTCTCGCCTCCATGATTTATCGTTTTTTTCTCGTTTATCGCTGTGGAACGATGGCTGCTTGAAAATCCCGTTTTTCTTAATTGGATGAGCTAGTGTCTTGTCAATTTAGTTTTTATACAATAATATAAACCAGTAAATTCAACTATGATCTATGGAGCGAATACGACTTACGGAAAAAGATGTAGAATACCTCAGCGCTTTCGTGAATAAGGGACGGAAAAGCGCGAGAGAGCTGACACGTGCTCATGTTTTGCTTTTGGTCAGCGGTGGAAGAACTGAAATGGAGATAAAGGATACGTTGGGAATCAGCAGGGCAACCGTTTCCAACATCAAGAGAAGATACCGTGAAGAAGGCCTCCAAAGCGCCCTGAGAGATAAAACAAGACCCGGTCAGCCAAAAAAATACACCGAGAGGCACGAAGCGGAAATCATAGCGCAGGCATGCACTAAATCGCCGGATGGAAGCAAGAGATGGTCACTTACTCTGCTCACCGAGGAGATGAGGAAGAAGGAAGGGTTTGAAACAATAAATCGGGAG
>DATKXZ010000016.1:0-7008 GCA_035528755.1 Desulfobacteria bacterium
GAGACACTGGCCAGGGAGGTAGCTGCATGGACAAAGAGAAGAAACGAACAGAAAAAGAGGATCAACTGGAAGTTTACGAGGGATAAGGCTGATAAGAAGTTGTCCAAGTATTACGCCTAAGAATTAAATTGTAGCGACACTAGGTAAGTAATGGATTGCCGATATACCGGTGGAACCAGGGCATCGCGCCTCTCTTGATCTTGCCCTTAAATCTGCTCCCCATTACCAGATCGGCTTCTCCGCTCTTCAAAGGCTCTAAAAACCGTGGGATATCGTCAAAATCATACGTGTTATCGCCGTCCCCCATTATGATGTGATCGCCTGATGTGTGCTCGAGACCGAACCGGTACGCATAGCCATAGCCCGGTCTATCGAGTACGATGACTTTCGCGTCCAACTTCCTTGCTATTTCCGGTGTGCTATCTGTCGAGTTGTCTGCAACAATAATCTCACCGTCGAGCTGAAGCTCGCTAAATACCTTCTGTATCTTCTCGATGCAGATGCCGATCGATTCCTCTTCGTTCTTCGTTGGAATTATCACGGATACTTCGGTCATGTAGTCTTGGATCTCGTTTTCTCCGTCGTCAGTCTATGCCTGAATTTGCCTTTTTAATTCGTCATTCCGAGCCAGAAGATATAATCGGGATCCTTCAGCCACGCTTTTAACCGAGGCGCCCATGCGAATACTGCCGCTTCACCGTTCTCAAGCAGTGCAACCGCTTTTCTAAAGCCCCTTTGGAAGATCCGCTTGCCGGTCGTCTCTTGTAACCGTTCAACAAGCGCCATGAGTTTCGCGACCACCACCGTATTGGTTACCGCACTCCGTATCTCGGTCTTCCGGATCACACCATTCATCACCCTGACGTTTCTGGTCTTCGGTCTTATATACGCCATCGCAGCACGATACAGCGCCTTCTCCAGCCGGGTGATCTTCCTCCAGGTACCACGCTCTGCCATTTCTTCAGGTTTTCACGTAATAGCTCATAGGTTAGTTCCATCGTTTACTTCACCGCTGCTCACAACCCCAAATACGACAAGGCGGATATCCTACCAGTGGATTCTGCAGCAAAAGGAATTCTCGTTCGAACCTGCATGCCTTCCTCTGAGGTCATATCCAGGTACATTTGCAATTGACCGCATAAATAACTTGCGGTAATGGTTCTAATCGTGCCATTCTTAGGTATACCGTTCATAGTCGGTTATTCAGTTCTGGCGACGAAAAGCGTCTTGGCAACCTAACGTGCACCGTGGCGTTGTTTGTAGCAGCAATAAAAAAACCTTTTTACAGACCGATTTGCAATACGGCCACTATAAGCAGCGTTGCACAGCGCGCCAGCTCGTTCGAAGCACCAACAACATCGCCACTTACCGCACCGACTTTCCGTTTCGCAATAGACGAAACGACGAACGCGATGATGACGCCCGTGAACACGAGAACGAACCGGAATGAAAAGGTGAATAATACCGCAATAATCACGGCGGAAAGAAGCGCTACCAGATAGTTCAGCGGCGATGCAGACTGTATAAACTGGGACCCCAGTCCTTCAGCACTACGGGATCCCTTACCCAGTATCAGGCACGTGTACATACTCAGCTTTGCCGCAACCTCCGCGATTACGAATACGCCTGCGAAACCGTAAAGCGAGCCGAAATCAAAAGTAAAACCAGCCGCCGCGGTCAGATCTGCACCCACAGCCTTAATAGCGACGAGAGTCAGGAGCAGAACAATGACAACGGCGAACAAGCCCGCGATTCCTATGTTATTGTCCTTCATCGCTCGTCGCTTATCCTCGCGACCGCCAGGCGTCATCAAACCGTCAAAGAAATCCGCTAAGCCGTCCAGGTGCAGCAGACCCGTAACAAGGTAAAGCGCGAGCAGCGTGAGCAACGCGGCAATTTCCGTCGTGGCACCTAACAATCCGAACGCGACAAACGCTACCAAGGCTACCACGAAACCAATCAATACGCCAACGAACGGGAAGAGGTAACTCTTAGCTTTGACATCTTCTATCTTTACATTCTTCCTTACAGGTATCTGCGTTAGGAAACTGATGAGATCGAGCATTGGTCTGTTATCCTTTCCTTCCGACGGGCATTATGTATAATGGATCTTCCTGCTCTTGTAGGTTCATGATGCTCGTGACTTCGCTGTCAGTAAACGCGCCTATAGTTACCGTGCCGAGATCTAAGGCCACTGCCTGGAGATAAACGTTTTGTGCCGCGTGTCCTGCTTCCAGCTGTACATATCTCACGCCCCGTTCCCTGTATTTTCCGGTCGTGCGTTCATAAACCGCCGTGAATACGATATCGATCGCCGCATCGCGTATGCAGTTCTGTCCAAGCGCGGCATCTGCAAGCTCGGCCCGGACGTCGCCATCCCGAACCTTCTCCAGCGTGTGGTTCGCCGGTCTATACCGGTAAACACCGTCATCAACACCCTCTACATCGCCGATCACTACGTAGAGCTCAAGCGGATAGAGCGCACCAGCAGAAGGCGCGGTTCTTCCGCCCCACGGTGCGGTAATGCCCTGAGCAGCCCAAAGGAGCTGCGATATCTCATCGATGGTTAAATTCTCACCTGAGTAAGCTCTTATTGACCTTCTTTGTGCTAATGCCGCCTCCACAGAGGTATCACTCTCAGAGCGGGGGTTTGGTAGCGTTATTCGTTCTCCTACCGCTATCCTCGCCATCCCGTTCGTTTTCATGAGTTCGGCAGGTTTAGGCTGCTTGTGCGGAATGAGGTTCGAGAACGCTAGTGTTGCGATAGCGGTGATTACCACAAGTGCTGCAATCACGCCTATTGTTACTGTCTTAGTTGGCATTCATATAATTGACAGATAGAGAGCTATTAAATAATCTTCACGTCACTTTGTGATTAATAGTCTAACTATTGTGCTAGATGAAATCAAAAAGAAGCTAACAACGTGATGGATGGGAATCGTCAGTCAGGTCAGGTCAGGTCAGGGCAAGGAAGTTTAAACGACCAGAAGTTATATGAACCGAAAACGAGCGAGAAATCTTAACGAGGGTGTGAAGAATTCGGGACCGGTTATCTATTGGATGAGTCGCGACCAGCGTGTAAAGGATAATTGGGCGCTTCTTTTCTCTCAAGAAGTTGCGTTACAGCAGCACGCACCCGTGGCCGTGGTCTTTTGCGTCGTGCCGCGATTTCTCAATGCCGCAGTGCGACAGTATGGTTTCATGCTCAAGGGGCTTACGAGACGTTGAGAAAGACTTGGCGGAGAAGAACATCCCGTTCCAGCTCCTTTACGGGTCGCCGGAAGAGCTCATACCAGAATTTATCGAGAAACATCGCGCTGGTACGCTCGTTACCGATTTCGATCCACTCAGCATTAAACGGACATGGAAAGCAGCAGTAGCGAATAAGATCATCTGCTCTTTTTACGAAGTGGATGCGCACAACATTGTCCCGTGCTGGCTCGCTTCGCCGAAACGGGAATACGCAGCACACACGTTTCGACCAAAGCTGAAGCGTGCCGTACCAGAGTTTTTAGATGCATTTCCCGCGCTTCAAGAGCACCCGCATAAGTGGCGGGACGCGGTGGCAAACGATTGGGACAGTATCGTGAAAACTCTTCCGGTCGATCAGACGGTTCCCGAACTGACCTGGTTCCAGCCGGGTGAAGCAGCAGCACAGCAGGTACTGCATGAGTTCTTAGAGCAGAAACTGCCATTGTATCCTGACCAGCGAAACGATCCGAACAAAGCTGTTCTTTCGAACCTTTCGCCCTATCTCCACTTTGGCCAGATCGCAGCACAGCGGGTTGCTCTGGACGTGCACCGATCCGATGCGCCCCGAGAATCTAAAGAAGTCTTTTTAGAAGAGCTTATCGTGAGACGCGAGTTGTCAGATAATTTTTGCTTTTATAATGCCAACTATGATTCTTTTGAAGGACTTCCTGAGTGGGCACAAAAGACTTTAAGGGCTCATGCGGGGGACTCTCGAGAATCTCTCTATACGCGTGAAGAGCTGGAACGTGCAGAAACCCATGACCCTTATTGGAATGCTGCTCAGAATGAGATGGTGCTACGAGGGAAGATGCACGGGTATATGAGAATGTATTGGGGAAAGAAGATCATTGAATGGAGCAGTACGCCGGAAGATGCTTTTGAAACAGCGCTTTACCTGAACAACACCTACGAACTCGACGGCCGGGATCCCAATGGGTATGCCGGCGTCGCATGGTGTTTCGGAACGCACGACCGGCCCTGGCCAGAACGGCCAATCTTTGGCACAGTACGGTATATGAACGCAAACGGCCTGAAACGCAAATTCGACGTTGAAGGGTACGTGCGAACGATCGCATAATGGAAAAACCGTAAAGTAAGGTGAGGTGAGGTGGGGGAATAGAGGTAGTATTGTTACGTCTTGTCTCGTCTTGTCAGGTCTTGTCTTGAGCTATGCTATCCGATACCGGTTACCGCTCCTCTTGATAAAACCTTCCCCGTGCAGCTGACCGAGCGCGCTTTTCACTCGTTCCCGGTCCATCTTGAGCGTTTGCACGAGTTCGCGTTCGGACAAGTTCGATTCACGAGTGAGCGCGCGAAGGATCATGCCCCGGAGTTCACGGTTAGAGCCTTTAAATGCTGATTGTTTGTGATAGTGCGCGCTTCGCCGATTAGGATTTGGATGCTGTTGTTTAAGCATTGCTCCGTAATCCATAAGCGCGTAGTACCACTGTCGTGGATTAGCGGTATCAAGGGTCTGTTCGACTAACGGAAGAATTTCGGTATCTTTGATATCGTCTTGATCGTGAAAGAAGAAATGGATGAACACCGTGCGTATATTGGTCTCGATAAATACGGAGGGTTGATGAAACGCGAAGGTGGCGAGTGCTGCAGCCGTGTATCGGCCAATTCCCGGGAATGTTAGTAACTCCTCTTGCTGAGAGGGAAGCGTGCCGTTGTATGTCGATACCACGATCTCAGCACTCTTCTTCAGCGCGATAGCGCGTCGATTATAGCCCAGCCCCTGCCAGACCTTCAATATTTCTTGAAGCGGCGCCTGAGCAAGCGCGTGAAAATCAGGAAATGCCGTGACGAATGCATCGTATTTGCCAATTACGCGTTCTACTTGTGTCTGCTGGAGCATGATCTCCGAGACGAGGATGTGATAGGGATCATCCGTCTCGCGCCAGGGGAGTTTACGGCCATCGGTTCTGTAATGATCGTAAATAATAGCTCGGAACGCATGGCGGGCATCGCTGCTCAGGTTCTTTTCTCGTATCTGCTGCTCAAAATCACGTATGAATGCTCGTTCTGCTTGTGCGCGCTCTTCACTATCCATCGTGTCGTGCCTGCGTGCGAACGTTAGTTATAGCGACTCCCCCTTTCTTGTGCTACTATGTATCTCTCATCGGGCTATAAAAGTCCGCTGATCGGTGAGGATACCTGTCCCCCCCTCTAAATTACTCGACGATTTCGACACCCTTCCAGAATGCAATGTAGTCCGTGATCTGCGTTGCCGCGGGCTTTGGTGCGGGATAATACCAGGCACCGTCTTTGTTCACGTCGCCTTTGACAACGATATCATAATAATTTGCTTTGCCTTTCCACGGGCATGTGGTGTGGGTGTCACTCTCCTTGAGATACTCGCGTTTGACCGACTCGGGCGGGAAATAATGATTACCTTCCACAACAATGGTCTTGTCGCTTTCGGCCACTACTTCGCCATTCCAGATCGCTTGACCATACCTATTATACCTCCTCCTTCCTAGGAGTCTCTCGCTTACTTACTTAAGATAACTAAGAGAGGGACAGAAAGCGTTAAAATTTTTTTGGAGGTATCGTGTCCTATCGTGTCCTACCCTACCTATTACCTGCACGACGCTGATAGCGAAGCGGATCGGATCGTGTTATCCCTCGATCATACTCGTCCCGCCGCTTTCAACACGTCCACGGCCTTTAACGCACTCGTCTCTTTATCCTTTATCTCCAGCATGATATCGAAGTCGAACTCGTTCGTTGCTTCGATGAACCGCGTGAAGTGCGCTATATCAATCGATTCTGCGTGTTTCCCGCTTCGTGCACCCGGTTGCTGGGAGCTGTAATCAACCATCGGTACGCCGTCTTTTGCCGTCCACGTTTTCGTAAAGAGATCAAACGCTTCTCGTACCGTTTCTCCCGTATTATTGAACTCGTGATGGTACACATCAAATAATACGGGAATACCTGTATCTGCATGTATCTCCAAGCAGTCCTGCAGAGTATACAGCCGGTCATCGTTCTCAATAACCAGTCGTCGTTGTATACAATCATCGAGCGCGTCGAACCGGTTGATAAACCGGTTGATAAACCGCTGTATACTCGTTGCTTTATCGCCGTACACGCCGCCAACGTGTAGCTGTATCTTCGCCGTCGTATCGAGTTCCATCAAATCCAGGACCTCAGCATGGTACAGCAGTTCTTTGACACTGCGCTCAAAAACCTCGATGTTCACCGAATTAATGAGCGTAAATTGGTCAGGATGCAGAGAGATTCGTATGTCATGCGTTTTGACAAAATCTCCAAGTCCCTTGAATGTCTGCTTGAAATGCCCCTGCCAGTCAAATTGATTAATGGGATGCGAGGCAAACGGCACAAGATCTGACGTTATCCGAAAGAACAGGAGCGTGTGGTCAACATTAAATGCCAACATCTTCATAAGGCAGTTCAGGTTGTTTTCTACCGTTGCGATTGACCGCTCTTCGGAATACGACTTTAACCGAAAGGTCCGATCACCTTTACAGCCGATAGACCAATTGATACAGGGATAGCCGATTTTCATACGTAAGTATTCTCTCTCTTGTACGGAATAAGGAATTCAATTCAAAGAGGTGCTGAAGGTGAGACAAAACGTGCCCGCACAATTAGGTAATGTCCTAAATTTCGTGGCTTACCTTGAACATCAACAATTCCTTCCATGTCCAAATGTGATCGGTGATGCCCTCAGCCATGCAGGGTGTTCTTCCTATGTTCTTCTCACCCTTCTTCGTTTTTATCGTCAAC
>DATKXZ010000017.1:0-7017 GCA_035528755.1 Desulfobacteria bacterium
GCGTTGACGATAAAAACGAAGAAGGGTGAGAAGAACATAGGAAGAACACCCTGCATGGCTGAGGGCATCACAGATCACATTTGGACATGGAAGGAATTGTTGATGTTCAAGGTAAGCCACGAAATTTAGGACATTACCTAAAAATTAGGTGCCTGACTATAATATAATAATATATTTTTATAGTCGACAGGAAATAGCGAGGTCTGCAAGAGGGTCAAAAGTGTTATGTTTCCATGCCTGTCAGCACCACGTGAACCTGCCCTTTGTCTGAGGATAAAAAGGAGTTAAAGCGGTGGGAGGAAGAATAGGCGGGAGATTTGACCCAGGTAAAAATGATTGCCTGTTTTCAGCATTTGAGTTGTGGTGACTTATATATAAGGAAAGGCTATAGTAGTTAGTGAGTGGTAACGAGAAATAAGCGACTTTTTTTCATAAAGAAAGCGATTTTTTTCTTTTGTATCACGAACTAAAAAACGAAAAAGAGGTTTGGAAAAGTATGGAATATAGTGGAGAAAGAAGGGGATTTAATTCCCCTATAGAGGTTGGTAAGACCTACGACGTAAAGATAGAGGAAGTAGGTAGAGAAGGCGATGGAATAGCTCGAGTTGAGGGGTTTGTTGTTTTTGTACCCAACACGAAAAAAGATGATAGTGTGAAAATACGGGTAAATAAGGTATCGAGAAGAGTTGGATTTGCAGATGTAGTTGCGGAGTGAAGGTTCATTACGCTTCTCATATAACCATTTCTAACACAAAGCTATAGCGTTCCTATAGCTTTCTCTTTTATTTTTTCAAAGTCCTCACTTGTTTTTGAAATTGGTGATTCTAGTCTTCCACGACAGCTAAACTTCTTTCTGATTCCGTTTCGGCGATTATGTTTTTTAGTGGCGGCTGTTTCTGAAGAAGAACGGCCAGAGATCAAATTGTGGGAAAGGTATAAATAGAACGACGACTCTCTTTAAGATAGGGGGGTAGGTTGCGTCTATGCCAGATAAAAATATCATCGATTTAATCCTCCATGGTTCAGAAGAGCGGAATCTTGAATATAAGTGTTCTATGTCCTGGGAAGATAATTCCACGAAGATTAAAGTTACTAAGACTTCTATGGCTATGGCAAATATTCCTGATGGCGGGACTATGATTTTTGGTGTCGATGAAACTTCTCCGGGACATTTTGAACTACAAGGTATGAATGCAAATGATGCGGCAACGTTCAGTCAAGATGATATTTCAGATTATGTCAACGGATATGCAGATCCATTTGTAGAATTAACAGTTAAGAAGGAAGATTATGACGGGAAAATATTTGTAGTGATTCAAATTCCAGAGTTTCCCGAATTGCCTGTAGTCTGCAAGAAAAATGGCAAGGAGTTAGTTAGAGGAAAAATTTATACTCGTCTAAGGTGCGGAGAGATTTACACTCGGCCACGGCGCAAATTTGAAAGTGTTCCAGTTCCAAGCCAGACAGAATTGAGAGAGTTATTGGAAATGGCCATTGATAAGAGAATTAGAAAATACAGGGAAGATTGGTTCCGATGGGGGCTTATTAGGACTCCAAAACCCGAAGAATTGGACGTTCAGAAGTTTGAAGATCAATTAGGAGGATTATGATTATGAACGAAAGAATAGATAAGATTAAGTCTGGTGCTTATTGGCGTGTAAATATCAGACCAACCACTTTTAAAAAGGATAGGGTAAACAGCCTTTCAGAAGCACGCCGGATAGTCGAGGCGTGTAGTGTAAAGTTGAGAGGTTGGACTTATCCACAGATTACTCCAGAAGAAACTAAGAGTGGGGTCGATTGGGTCCAATCTGGGTGTGACTTAGAGGAGTTCATTGAATATTGGCGCTTTTATCAAAGTGCACAATTTATTCACTACTTTTCCGTGGTGGAAGATTATCCTGAGGTTAAGGAACGGGCGATGGATCTGGTTACCGGGGGTATGGGATTTGGCACTTCTAGACAACCTTCGGGATATATAAGCGTATTTTCAACTCTGTTTCGGATTACAGAAATTTATGAATTCGCAATGCGATTAGCTCAAAAAGATATCATGGCCCCGGGGGTTTGTATTTCTATAAAGTTACATGGGATAACGAATTATCAATTATTTAGTTGGGATCCGGAGAGAATTTTTCTTAGGACTTTCGTGGCAGCTATAGGGGAGATACCCTTGGAATCTACAATGGGTATCGAGGAATTATTAGCAAAAGGACATGACGAGGCGATAAATCAAACGATATATCTATTTGAACGTTTTAATTGGGTAGATCCACCAAGAACAATTATGGTTGAAGAACAGAAAAAATTATTAGAACGGAGATTATGATGTGCGACGGCATCAAAAGCCTGTGTTAGGCCATGAAGAACCATGACAACAAATCAGCTCGATGAGCTGAAGAAGACGCTCATTGACGTGTTAAAGAAACACGAAGTGAAAAAAGCTTCCCTTTTCGGCTCCGTAGTACGAGGCGAAGCTACCGAAGATAGTGACATCGACTTACTTGTCGAATTTGAAGGAAGAAAGAGTTTATTGGATCTCGCGGGTTTGAAATTAGAGCTGCAAGAACTACTGCGAAGGCGAGTCGATGTCCTTACGTATAAGTTACTTCATCCGCTGCTCAAGGAACGGATATTGAATGAACAAGAGGAAATCTTATAAAGTTCGTTAGTTCCCGTTTCATTTTCCCTTAAACTCCGGCTTCCTCTTCTCGAGGAACGCCTTCAACCCTTCCTGTGCATCCTCTGTTTTCAGCGCAGTTTCGAAGCAGTCCGCTTCGTAGTCCAGCGCACGCTCCAAATCAATCTCCAACCCTTTATTCACCGCGTCCTTGAGGATAGCCAGCGTACTAGGACTTTTTGTTGTTAGCAGCTTTTGGACGAAGTTGTCAACCGCTCGGTCAAGCTCATCCGCTGGCACGATTTTGTTTACAAGCGTTAACCTCACCGCCTCCGTCGCATCTATCTGCTCACCGGTCATCAGCATTTCCAGCGCTTTCGTCTTACCGATCAATCGCGGCAGGCGTTGCGTGCCGCCGCCGCCCGGAATAATCGCTAGATTCACTTCCGGCAGACCGAACACGGATTTATCTGAAGCAATCCTAAAATCACATGCCAGTGCGAGTTCCAACCCGCCACCCAGGCAGAACCCGCGTATCTTTGCTATCACCGGCTTCCGTATCGATTCTATTAATGTGAATATGCCCTGAAACCACTGCGAGAACGCACGTGCTTCTTTTGGCGCTTTCTTTAATAGTTCCGCAACGTCCGCACCGGCGCAGAACGCTTTATTGCCTGCGCCGATTATCACAATGACACGCACCGCAGCATCCGCGTCGGCTTCTTCTAATGCCGTACGCAACTCGGTTAATAACGCGGTATTCAATGCGTTCAACGATTCTGGCCTGTTCAGTGTTAGCGTCGCAACCTGTTCCTGCTTCTCGTACAATACGTACTTCTTTTCTTCGGCCATTGTTGGCATGACCTTCGTACAGTCCAGAATAGCTACTAATAATCGTAAAAGCCTTTCCCTGCTTTTCGACCCGTCCAGCCAGCCCGGACCATTTGTGTCATAAGAAGCGCCGGCTTGAATCGCTCGCTCCCCGTCTCGGTGTACATCGCATTGAGCACTGCTGCGACGATATCTATCCCGATCAGGTCCAGAAGCCGGAACGGCCCCATAGGCCAGTTAAAGCACAAGCGCGCGATCTTATCAATATCTTCAACCGAGGCGACGCCCTCTTCATGCATCCTCACCGCCTCGTTCATCACCAGGCAGATCATGCGACTCACGACGAACCCCGGCGAGTCCTTGACCATAATCGGCTCCTTACCCAGCGATCGTACGAACTCGTCCGTTCGCTGTACCGTCTCCTCCGAGGTCATTAACGACTGTATTATCTCCACACCGTGCACGAGCGGTGGCGGGTTCATGAAATGCGTTCCGATCACCTTATCCGGCCGTTTGGTTACGGTCGCTAGCGCGATAATAGGAAACGTCGAGGTGTTGCTTGCGAGAATCGTATGCTCGGGACAAATTCTATCCAGATCCCCGAATATTTGCTTCTTCAGCTCTAAATCTTCATAAACCGCTTCGATAACGAAATCAGCACCATCCGCACCTTCTCCCAGACTCGTTGTCGCCCCTCCGCGAAGCGCGTCCAGAATGCTATCCGCATCTTCTTGCTGTAAACGTCCTCGCTTCACGAAGATCGAAAGGCCGCCCTGTATATTCTTCAGTCCCCGTTCCAGCGATTCTTCATTGCGACTGACCACCGCGGTGTCGTAACCCGCTTGCGCACAGATCTGCGCTAAGCCGTTGCCCATTACACCAACGCCCACCACACACACTTTCTTCTTGGTCATGGCTTCTTTCTTTATTTAGGTTCGCTTATTCAAGGTTACTCATATATTCATTCATTAATCGATAACGCTAAATACCGGGCATGAGCGAGGCCCGCCGGAGTACTTATCGCCTTTGTAGGTGTACGCGCCGCTCAGCTTCACCCGCTTACCCATAAGGTCTTGTGTGGCATGTTCAGTATCGTAATCGAGCCGCCCGATGACGGATGGGCCCTCGTTCGTCTTCACTATGCAGGGGATATACGGATTATCATCCCCGTATCCCTCAGAAGGCACTCGAATGACCGTAAACGTCTCCAACGTACCTTCACCACTCAATTCCGTTCGTTCCAGATCCCTGCTGCTGCACCACTGGCACACGGGCATTGGATGACACGTTATCTTGTTGCATGGCACACAGCGTAGTCCTAACAGTTTCCCCTCCCTGAGGCCAGCCTCATAGTCCGCGTAGGTCAAAACCAAGTATTCCGTGGCTAACTCATTTTCTATATCCTCTTGCGTCCTTCCAGCCATTGTTACTTTTTCCCTCCTCTATATACTCCGCTTCGTCCTGCCAAGAATAATATTGCATAATGTCCCGAAATCGCCGCCGAGTGTATCGGTCATTCCATACTCTGGAACCGGATCAATTTGATTGCCTTTCGGCGCTTCGCCACGCATCTGCTTCACGATCCAGTAAACCTGCGATGCTCCGGTTGCGCCTATCGGATGCCCCTTGCCGATTAACCCGCCGGACATGTTTACCGGTAGTTTCCCACCTAAATCCGTCTGTCCTTCTTCGGTTGCCGTTGCTGCTTCGCCCCAGTCAAAGAAGCCCATGCTCTCCAGTGCGATCGGTTCCGCAATCGTAAAGCAATCGTGAACTTCGGCCATGTCAATATCCTTGGGGCTGAGCCTCGCGCGTTTAAACGCCGTTTTCGCAGATGTTATCCTCGAAACAGGCTTCGTCAAGTCATCCATCTTCGATAACGAACTGCCTGATGCTTGTCCGGTCCCGAGGATGTAAATTGGCTCGTCCGTATATTTCCGCGCGTCCTCTGCCGGGCAGAGCACCAGAGCCGAAGCGCCATCAGAAAACGGACAACAGTCCAGAAGTGTTAACGGATCGGCGATCATGGCTGAGCTGATTACATCTTCCACCTTCAAATCGCCTAGCTTCTTGTAAAATTGCGCTAATGGGTTCAAAGCGCCATGTCGATGATTCTTTATCGATACATGCGCCATCTTTTCTCGCAACGAATCAAGTGGTATGTCATAATTTCGTGCGTAGACGCGCGCTGCCATTGCGAATACGCCAGGAAACGTGAGCCCCGCAGGGCCCTCGGTTGGCGCATGACAGGCCATTGCAAACGTTCGTGTGGCAAATGACGTACCCAACATCAAGGCTTTTTCCACGCCGCCGGCGAGTACTATATCGTGTTCTCCAGCACCAACCCACAGTGCAGCATCTCGTATCGCCACTGACGCCGATGCACACGCGCCCTCATATCTCGTCGCCGGTATCGGTCCAAGGTTGAGTTCCGCAGCTGAGAACGCTGCGGGCATTAGTTGACCCTCTTCAAAGCCTGAAAGAGCAGCGCCTTGAAATAGACCCTCAATCTCTTTCAAATCCACGCCGGCATCGTCAACTGCTTGCAACGCCGCCTCGGAAAACAACTCAAGTGAGGTCTTCGCAGCTCGCCCAAATTTCGTATGTCCAATACCTATTATAGCCACATCTCTCATCCTTATCCCCTCCCTCTATTTCCTCTCCTCTTTTATTCAATAAATAAAAAAGCTTCTAAATCACGTATACTTACACAAAAAGCGCTTCATCTCATTCAGTATAACCGCTTCACCGCTTAGTCGCACTTCGTCCGCAATCAACACATAGCCGTTTTCCGACTCCACCACATTTCCGCGCGCTTTAACCTGCATTCCGAACGAAATACGCGCAGCCTTCTCCTTGTCGCGTATCCGCAGAAATACGGCACCCGTGCCGTCATCTAATACCATCGTCCGTTTATCTCGCTCCTCTGCGATCGATACGATATTCCCGTCCACGATAACGTCAAATGCACCTTCACATTTGACCGTATCTCCTATCGTTTTCCGTTTAGGTTTCGTCAACGCGGCATAACCGGGGAACTCAGCGTCATCCTCAATGACATGTACCGTCGTGTCTTTCTGGATATACAAAGTCGGCAGCCCCTTCCACTTCTTAACGGTCGCGTTCTCGATGTGCACGACTGCATCCTTCAGGAGCGCTCCTCGCTCGGCCTCTGAGACAAACGGTAATTTCGCGGTCTCGTCTGCAATGATGCCATGAAGGATGGCTCTTTTATCCCCTTCGTTCGTCCGGATCTCCTTTCGTGACGCTTCTAATAGTCTGCCCAGCGTGTCTATTTCCGATTCACCGGGTTTCATGCACTGCAGTTCTCTGTTTTTCCCTGTTGAAAAACTGAAGAATCCGTGTTTTTCATACGCTCTTTGCATGGCACTTTATTTCAATAAACACTTTTTCTTTTAAGAAAGGAGGCCGTCTACCAATCCATTATCAGCAGTGACACTTAAAGTTAACTATTGGATGGAAACCTAAAAAGTTCTTGACCTTCGATACCAAATTGGTAACCGATCCTAAGATCTTACCGATAACTGCCGCATCTCTACTCAATT
>DATKXZ010000018.1:0-4634 GCA_035528755.1 Desulfobacteria bacterium
CAGCACGCGGTATTCATATTCCCGCGGTACATCTTCCCCGTCTAACCTTCGGCGATAGCTATCAGCAACCATCTCTAAATTTTCTGGCGCCACATATCGTTGGATTGTCAACGCCATCATTTCTTCTGCCGTGTAGCCAACCATTTTGGCAAATGCTTCATTACAGAACTTAAGTTCAGGATAAGGATAACCTTGGAGAATAAAGAGGCCATCCTGAAGATTCTCAGCTAACCCGCGGTATTTTGCCTCACTCTCCCGCAGCGCCTCTTCAGCACTCTTGAGCCCGGTAACGTCTTGCAATGTTTCTAACGCCCCGGTGCTATGCCCTTTGGAATCGCGCAATGGTGTAGCACTGAAAAAGAGCCATTTGCCGCCATCTTTAAGAGAGGGGAAGAAATCTAAGGCTTCGTATGCGCCTTCTATTAACTCAGATTTTTGGTATTTATCGGCATAGAACGAGGTTATCACTCCCTCTGGTTGCTCATCTACGACAAAATCAGCCAGGATCGGTCGTTCTTCAGGATAGAAAGCCAACCACTGCTTTTTGGTACCGACCATCTCAGCTGCAGAGAACCCGGTCAGTTGTTCGCACGCGGTGTTCCAGTGTGTGATGACGTGTCTGGTCGATTACGAAAGCAGGTATTGGACTGCCGAGAACTATCTGTGAAAGCTTCTTCTCGCTCTCTCGCAGCGTCTCCTCCGCCTGCTCCGTGATGTCCAGCTCGAATCCTATTATGCCCGTAACGTTGCCATCGTCATCTTTGAGAGGTACCTTATCCAATCGCACCCATTTCTCTCCTTGTGGCGTTACAATTTTTCTTATTGTTCCTATCTGTCGTGTTCCGCTTTCAAAGATCGCCTTGTCACTTTCGATGTACGCCTCGCCAACGTCAGGGAAGAGGTCTCTGGATGTTTTGTCTTTGAAATCCTTGGGTTTCAGCCCGTAGCGCTCCGCGAGAACCTCGTTGACATGAACAAACTTGCTGTTGCGGTTTATATGGGATATATTTAATGGCAACGCATCGAGAATTATCTGTTGCTCTTTTTCTATCTCGACTACTTTCTCCTCCGCCCTCTTTCTCTCAACCAACTCGGTTATCACATGTGCCAACGTTTGATACATGCTGGTCATATCTCCACCCTTCTGGAGGTAGTGGTTCGCACCTTTGTTCAATGCTTCGATTGCTACTTCTTCTCGACCTCGACCCGTGAACATGATGAACGGAATCTTGTCTCCACTCGCTCGCAGGTTTTGGAGGAACTCAAGGCCGTCCATCCCGGGCATCTGATAGTCCGAGACCACCACCTCGTATTTGCCGCCCTTCAAGAGCGTTATGCCTTCTCCAGCAGAGGTTGCGGTATCAATACTAAAATCGGCATATTTTTTTCTAAGTTATGCTTCGTTATCAGGAGGAAATCAGGCTCATCATCTACATGCAATACCTTTATTTCTCTTCGCTCACTTTGCATCTACACTTAGATACCTCCCCTTTAATTTGGCTTATTCGTACTTATAGTCGCTTATATATACTTAGTTTAAGTTGCAGATATTTAATAAGAGATGATAATCGCTGAAATAACGGTTGTCCCCTTAGGAACACAAACACCAAGCGTAAGCGGGTACGTGATAAGAGCGATCACTGAGCTGAGGAAACTGGGCTTGGAACCCGAAATAACGGCAATGGGCACGATATTCGAAGCGGATGACATTTCAGTAATTTTAGAAGCGTTCAAAAAGGTACATGAGTCCGTTTTCGCGCACGGTGCCCTACGGGTCGTGACAACGTTGACAATAGACGAACGGCGGGATAAAGAAGGCAGTATAGACCAAAAGATACATTCTGTAACTTCTGGTTCTGTTTGATGCTTTGTGCTAAACCCATCACTTCGAGAAAAGGTTAGGAAAGTTCGCCTTGCCACTGCACTGAGTTAGTACAAGTACGTGCCCAGTCGCTTAACCCTGCTGACGGGATTAGGATGCGTGGAGAAGAGTTCCATCACTCGTTCAGCACGGCTCGCGTTCGCCCGCTCTGCAAACATCCTTAACTCGTACTCGTCTATCTTTCCATCCCTATTCAGATCCGCAGCACTCAGATCCTTTAAATCGCCTCGTGCAGTCATCGGATCCGCGGCAAAGAACGCACGCATGCTCCCCATTTCCTTAACCACCTTCTCCGACTTTGTACTTGCACTACCATAAACCATCTTGTATAAAGCAGACGCGAGTTCATGAGGCTTCTTCGTGAGTTCTGCACTGCCGGCATCCGCATAATACTCCCGTACACGTGACGCATAGAGCACGATGAGGTTGCTTATGAAATAGACAACGAATGCAATAAGCGCGATCGCCATCATTGGCAAGGCGCCGTCTCTGTTCCGACCACCGCCGCCAAAGAGGCCGGACCAGAAGAAGCTGAAATAAATAAAGTAACAGATCATCGGGATCACACTCAATGCCGTTATCACCACCATGTCGCGATGTTTTATATGCGAGAGTTCATGCCCCAGAACGGCTTCTATCTCGTCCCAGCTCAGCATTTCCATCAATCGTTTTGTAATGCAAACCCGTGCGGTCTTTTTCGAAGTCCCAAAGGCGAACGCATTCGGTATAGCTATCTCAGAAATCCCGACGCGCGGCTTTGGAATGCCTGCTTTCATCGCTAATTCACCCACCATCCGATGCAATTCCGGCTGCTCGGCTTCCGAGACGTACCGGACACGCATGGTCCGTTCCACGATCTTCGGGCCGATAAAAAATTGGATAACAACCAGCACAAAAGCGAGTGCGGCGTAAACGAGCGGCGTGCCCGCACCATAGAAAGTGGCGATGACCGCTAATAACGCGTAGATCACCGCAAACAGGAGCACGACACAGAGCCCCATCCGCATAGTAAGCCCTATAGTCCTCATTTTCTTAATCTATCTATAATCCGCATCTATTAAAAACCATTTCAAATTCGAGAGGGGGGGGAGTTATATGAAAAACAGAACAAAAAAGAGAATAGCAGGTATACAACACCGATTTGTCCGTGCAGATCCTGCTCATTCATTCATTTATTCTTTCTCGTAGATTTCAACCGGTTTTGGCATTATGCCCGGTCTCTCATCGGTCATAAAGTAATAATAGCCGACTATGTGCACGAAATATTCGAGATAGCCTTTAATGAAGTTGCTTAGCCCCTCGCTTCTCCGTCCGAGTATCAATATCACAAACCACTGTATAAACATGCAGATTTCTGCTATGATGCCGTATACCAGTAAGACAATCCCGATGGCTATCCAGCCGTACACGATTCGAATGAAAAGTTCAAGTCGTCCTGCATCATGTTCGTAAACAAACAATTGTTTCAATCCAGCAGGTTTTTCTTCTCCCATTATTATCACCTCCCACCATTTGAGATATCCTTACGCTAAGGTCAAATGTCTTCGTCCTATATAAAACTATCGGTGCACCGGGCTTCCGCCAACCCGGAAATTATGAACGAAATCACGTCCCGTAATGTCCGAGTCTTAACGTCCCGTAAGCCCTGTAGCGAAACAGTGAACCTTATATATCCTGATAAAATCGAATCGATTATCAGTACTTATTTTTATTTTAAGCCCATCTCGGACCGTTGCAACATGAGCAAATCTTCAGTGCTGAGCTTCCCACCGTCTTTAAATTTCTCGTAAATGCCTTTCGCCTTCTTCCTCGCTTCCATTCGCTCCCGGAAGCCCCAATCTTCCCGTATCTTCCGTCTCAGCCCGCTTATAACGCGGTCAAAGTCCTTCATGTCACGGAGATACCGGATATAACGCTTGTGCGCTTCGTCCGCTTCTTCCTGAGCCTCTATAAAAAGCCGATGTGCCTCGTCCGCCTTCTCCCTTATCCTGTCTGCCTCTTTGAAACAGTCCACCATCTTATTGTGGCATTCATGGGAGAGCTTTACGTGCTCGATAACCTCTTCGTGGTATTTGTCCGATTCTACACGGTACTTCTGCGCCTTCTTCAGCAATTCCTGCAATTTCCTGTCCTTCTCCAGCTCTTTCTCCATGCGATCGAACTCGCGCCTCAGCTCTGTTATCTTCGCCACCAATTTCTTCTCTTTATCCTTGCTCAGCACTTCTACCTGCTGCCTCAGCTCTAACTCCTCTATTCGCTCTCGAAGCCGCTCAAACGCCTGGATACTCTGCATATCACTCCGTTTACGCTGCTTCTCCACCATGACGTAGTACGACGAAGCTTTCCTGTTCAATTCGCCGCGTTTCGGCTTCTTATCGGCAATCAGCTTCTCGTACTCCTCGCGCTGCTGTTTAAACTCCTTTGCCTTCTCAACAGCCTCTTTTATCCGGCCATTTAACTCGTCTCTCAATTCAGCCCATTTACTTGCTTCGGTATTTAACTCGGTCCTTCGAACCTTATATTCCTCAGCCTTCTTTATTATTTCTGCTCTCCGTTCTTCTAATTCCTCTAGCATCCTTACTTATAATATTCACCTGCCTTTATAAATACCCATTAGACTTATTGCGAAATAATAAGCCCCGAACGAATTAGCATTAGCCTCCACAATCCAACTACGGATTCAACAGCACTTCAAGTGATAGTTCCACAATCCACATGAGATCGCCATAACTCTGTCATTAAACTGGCCGTC
>DATKXZ010000019.1:0-6113 GCA_035528755.1 Desulfobacteria bacterium
TGAGTAGAGATGCGGCAGTTATCGGTAAGATCTTAGGATCGGTTACCAATTTGGTATCGAAGGTCAAGAACTTTTTAGGTTTCCATCCAATAGTTAACTTTAAGTGTCACTGCTGATAATGGATTGGTAGACGGCCTCAAAGGTATTCATAAAAAGATTTTGCCTACCGTCCACAACCTCGACTTATTTTGTGGAGCTACGATCCACACGCCTTCTAATTTTCAGTTTCTTCTTTATTTCGGTTATCAGTTCGTCTCTTACCGCTCTTCTTTCGGTGGCGTCTTCACGTGTCCAGTACCGGAACCGGTCGGGTATCTTCGCACGGATGCTGCGCGGCACTGCAGAAACGTTGTAAGGCGGCACCCACTGCTTCTGGACGGCGCGGTTGGAGAGCACATAGGGCGTGGGCGATCTGAGCGCGTGGAACATCATCCAAGTCATCAGCCCTTCACCGGTCTTCTGCCATTCCCTTTTGTTCTCGTCGAGCAGCCGGAAGACGAGCCGGCCATTGAAGAGGGAACCATCACAGAAATATTCGTGGAAGTGCGATTTCTGCGCGCCGAACTGTACCTCGAAGGAGTCAATGATATAGAAGAACCCGTGAGCACGAGCTTCCTGGCTGATCCTTCTGAGAGCATAGTGACAGCGCCCGGGTCTATGATTGAGATTTAATCTCGTAACGCAACCCCGAACACGCGCTCGAAATTACGCTCGATTTCCGCGTTCACCGTCTCCACATCGCTCTTTCTTTGGCGTGCGATCTCCTCGTACACCACTTGCACCTTCTGCGGAACGTTGCGTTCGTCTTCGACCGGTGAAAGATACGGCGCATCGGTCTCCGTGAATAAATACGAAAGCGGTACGCGCTTCGCCACCTTCCTCATGCTCTTGCTCCGCGGTATTGTAGTGGGCAGCGATACGTAATAGCCTTCCTCGCAGATAGCCTCGGCAACGTGCGGTTTGCCGGTGAAACAATGGAACACCGCTTGCTTCACGTCTTCGTCCGAAACGATCTTCAACCCCTCCTCGATTGCTTCGCTACCGGTACCACGTAAATGCAATATCGCAGGCAGCTTTAACTCCTTCGCTAAGCCGAGGAACTCCACAAATACCTCTCTCGCCCGCTCCAGCTTCCTCGGGTCCCGTATCCAATGGTAATCCAGCCCGATCTCGCCGATACCCACGATCTCGTGCTTGTGCTCACCGATGAATTCCATGTATCGCTCGATCTCCTGATCCGTCTGTTCCTCGACGTGGATCGGATGCAGCCCGAGCGTGACAAACATGAACCCGTGGTGCTGTGCTGCAAGCGCTAACGCTTTCCTTCCGTCTTCTTGCTCCACACCGCTTACCACCACACCATTCAAAACCTGCTTCGCATCCGCTATAACCTGCTCACGGTCCGCGTCGTAGTCCTTAAACGTCAAGTGACAGTGTATATCAATGATTTCAACCACCTCCGCTCGACAAGCTAATCATAGTTCGACAGACGCTCATAAAAAAGTTTGTGGTGCGAATATCAACCTTTTTAAATACGCCCTTGTTCTTTTCAAGTGGTGAGTTTGAGTATGAAGTATAAAATAACGGGAGATAACTTGCAACTGGTAACGCTGGAGTTGAACGCGGGCGAAACGGTCTATGGCGAGGCCGGCACGATGGTGTACATGAGCTCGAATATAGCTATGGAAGCGAAGATGAAAGGCGGCTTGATGAAGGCGATCGGGCGTAAGTTCGCGGGCGAGACGATGTTTTTAACGGAATTCAGCCCCACCGGTGGCGAGGGGCTCGTGGCGTTCGGCGGTAACGCGCCCGGGACGATCAAGCCGATAGAGCTTGCGGCTGGTAAAGAGTTCATCGTCCAGAAGGATGCGTTCCTCTGCGCCGAAAATGCCGTTGATCTCAGCGTCGCATTTCAGAAGAGGTTAGGATCTGTCTTCTTCGGTGGCGAAGGGTTCATTTTAGAACGACTTTCCGGTGATGGTACGGCGTTTATCCACGCCTGTGGCGATTTCATCGAGTTCGATCTGCAAACCGGGCAAACGATGAAGGTGGATACCGGCTGTGTCGTTGGCTGGGATGGCACCGTCGGCTATGACATCGAGCGCGTAAAGGGGATAAAAACGATGTTCTTCGGCGGTGAAGGGCTCTTCTTGACCACTCTACGAGGCCCCGGGAAGATCATTATCCAGTCGATGACATTGTCCAATTTAGCAACTGCCTTGGCGCCGTTCTTACCCACGCAGCAGCGTTCTTCGAGTACGTCCGGCTCTTCCGGCGTTATCGGCACCCTGCTTGATGAAACGATCGGCAGATGAAGAACAGTATCATCGCTGTTCTCATTTTTTTGGCTGCGGTGGCACTTATACTCGGAGTGCTCCACTATTTCGAGATCCTTGCACTCATTGCGCTGGTTATCGGGTTCGGCGTGCTGATCGGGATTATTATCTTCGTTGTCGTCTCGGGAATCGTGCTCATCCTCGCAGTACCCTACTATTTAATCGCGAAAGAACCCAAAATCGATACGTACGGCTCGTATACGTTAGAGGACGTTAAAGGAAATGGAGAGGAGGGAAAAGAAGAAAAGGGGGTAAAAAAGAAGGAATAGCGCCCAATCGTCGAAACTTTTCAACCCCCAACCAGACAGAATAAACCACCACTTATCGCCTGAAAGAGAGAGCATAACCTAATGAAATGAGTTCCACTCGTTCTTAGTTAGTACGGGTTCTTCCTTACCCAAAAGAGAGTGCATAGACGTTCATCAGTCGCCCCTGATATTTCTCGACGTCCCCCAACGGGTGCATCGCTCGTTCCAGCCAGTCAAGATCGACCGGCGTAAACTCATCGAATTCGTGGATCGTTCTGAAGCCGTCCGCGTTCATTTCAGCGATAATAACGAGCTCTTTCGTGACTCGTGCTACCTCATGAATGCATTGCGTCCGTTTCAGCGGCTCAATGTGATGTAAAGTGCCATAAATGATCACTACCTCGAAACTTCGGTCAGGATACGAAAGTGCGGTCGCATCACCGTGTTCAACGGTAATTTGTGCTCCGAGTCCCTCCATTTCGGCATCGTGCGTCACTTCTCGTAACTTATCCTCGGATACATCGATCGTCGTGACTGTGCAGTTGAACTCACGAGCGGCGATAATCGACAGTAGCCCCGCGCCGATATCAAGCAACGTTTTAGTGCGCACGTTCCAGCGCCTCAGAATTTCCGCGCGGGCTATCAACCCCTTCTCATTTTCTTGTAGCTCTTCATCAGCGCTTCTGATAGTGTCACCGATCATGTATATATAGTATGTTATTACGGGCGAGCGTTAAAAGTAACATAAGAACGGTGATGGGCGAGGAGACTGAGCGGTTGCCGTGTGCGAAAGCACCGAAGCGACGAGGTGAAGAGATCAGACGAGCGTTGAAAGAGCGTAAGCTGCTGCGAACCGACGCCAGGATAACCTCTGATGACACGTATATTTATTTACCGCTCGTACGTACTCTAACCGATGCGGAATTGGAGGAACTAGGTGGCACGGAATTAACCACGCGCGAATTTGCACTTGTAGAACGGAGGAAGAGCATCGAGAATATCCTCGGATTCAAGCCCTCTTACGAGGTGGTAGGCGACATCGCCGTGCTCACTGAGGCGGTACCTGCGGAAGAAGAAGAGCACGTCGCCGATGCACTTATGGGCCTGTACAGGAACATCAAAGTAGTCGCCAAGCGGATCTCCGCAGTCGAAGGAGTGTATCGAACCCGACGGCTGGCAGTACTCGCCGGGGAGAACCGGACGGAGACGACACATACGGAGAACGAATGCAGATTCCAGCTCGACCTGGAAAGGGTGTATTTCAATCCCCGGTTGGCCGGGGAACGAAACAGAGTCGCAGCACAGGCTGCGGCACAGCGCAGCGGAAGACCGGAGGAAATAATCGATATGTTCGCGGGTGTCGGCCCCTTCGCCGTTCAAATCGCGAAACGAGCGCCACAAAGCCACGTCACGGCTATTGATATCAATCCCGACGCGATACGGTATCTTACGGAAAATATGGAGCTGAATCACGTACAAAATGTCGATGCGGTTGTCGGAGATGTCAAGGAAATTTACGGGACGTTCAGGAACACGGCAGACCGGATAATCATGAACCTGCCGAAGAGCGCCTATCTCTTCCTCGGCGAGGCGTTGAGCATGCTCAAACCTTCGGGTGGGATCATTCATTTTTACGATCTCGAATCCGCCTACTCTGCAGACGATGCGGAAAAACATGAAGTTATCGAGAGAGCGATGACACAAGCTAAGGAGTTGTTGCTCTCAGCCATTCAAGACTTAAGCGGAGAGTCCCCCGGCTATTCAGTTGAAATCAAGGACACAAGGAAAGTGAAACCGTACGCGCCCTACGCGTATATAATCGGGATTGATGCGTGGATTGAAAGATAAGATGAAAAGTCACCTGACCCCGCAATGAATTGCGGAGCATCACAGTCGTTTTTTCCTCCCTACACATACTCTTATAGCGAGTTACCTTATATAAAAATCTTCCGTTCATCCCGTCTAACAACTCTTCCATTTTGCAATATATATTTTTGTGCAATCTGCTCAGTATACGCAATCCTAAAAGTTAGGGACATGGAATTAGGTTTGCTGCTTAACCAATGACATTTTTTAAAGCATTTTTCAGCCCTTTTTTCACGATTAATCTTTTTTAATGCAATTCCTTTACCGTTCCATGCCTCATTATCGTTTGGATCTATCTTTAGTGCCTTGTCAAAACAATCGATAGCCTTTTGATATTCGCCTAACTCATAGTATGCTGCTCCTTTATTGTGCCAAACATCAGAGAGTTTAGGATTTAGCTGCAAAGCTGTGTCAAAGCAGTCGACCGCCTCTTGATAGTTTTTTAGTATATGATACACACCACCTTTAACGTTCCAAGCAAATGGGTAGTTAGGTTCGATTTCGATAACTTTATCGCAACACACTATAGCCTCTTTATACAGCCTAGAAGCCACAAGCATCATTGCTTTTTTGCTCCAAACAAACACATCATTAGGATCTAGCTCTAAAATCTTATCTAATTCTTTTACAGAATCCATTCCAAAAAGATAAGACGTTTTAAAGACAAACTTGCTTAGTTTCTGTTCATATTGCTCTGGATTTACTAATAGTTCTCGTGCGCGTCGATTATCAATGAATTGATTCGGTATATCAGGCAAATACGAGAGTCGTTTTTTCAATGTTGGATGCCTGTCATACATTTTTCTATCTTCCGCTATGACATCCCTCTCAATCTGATCTAAATCGCCACTTTTTTGAAGGAGAAAAGTGCGGTAAACATCACAATAATTAGCATAAGAATTCTTTTTTGCTTCTTCTGGAATGTTTTGAGAGAACATAACTCCAAACACCTTACTTTCACGGACGGCTTTCTTAAGTGCGTCTGAAAATATACCTTTACCGCAAATCTCAGTGGCCATTAAATCCGCACGCCGTTCGCAGGATCTGCTTATCGTAGCATCGATTATCTGAAATAGGAATAAATATGCACGTAACATAGCATAAGGTAATAACATTGGGATTGACAACAGAAGAGATTCTTGTTCTTCACCGAATATTGTACTACCCATTTCCTCGCATGCTGTTATTGTGCCAACATAGACGGGGCTAACAAATGAGCTATAAAGTGTATCTCTCCCAGTGAAATGGGCAAACTCGTGGGCAATAATCGCTTTAAATTCATTTACAGTTAAGCTACCAAGAAGCGGCGTTCCTATCGCCAGTATCCTTCCTTTAGCTGTTCCATTGAACACGTCAATTTTTCCCTGCTGTACAAAAAAAGTTGGACCGAAATGGAGTAGAACAAAATCGGGTATTTTAGTCTCCATTGTATTGCATAAACTTTCAATAAAATTCGATAGAATCGGTTCTTCTGACATATCTACCAACAAAGCTGGTTCAAAGTGTTTACGTCTAAAAATCGGGTAATGTCCTAAATTTCGTGGCTTACCTTGAACATCAACAATTCCTTCCATGTCCAAATGTGATCGGTGATGCCCTCAGCCATGCAGGGTGTTCTTCCTATGTTCTTCTCACCCTTCTTCGTTTTTATCGTCAACGCAGA
>DATKXZ010000020.1:0-27781 GCA_035528755.1 Desulfobacteria bacterium
GGCTGGTCAGGAGAAGTTTGTGCTTTTCAAAGTGCAAAGAGATGTTGGACAACCATTTAGACGTGTATCAGTGCTACAACAACCTGATCAGGGTTAATTCTGCGTTGACGATAAAAACGAAGAAGGGTGAGAAGAACATAGGAAGAACACCGTGCATGGCTGAGGGCATCACCGATCACATTTGGACATGGAAGGAATTGTTGATGTTCAAGGTAAGCCACGAAATTTAGGACATTACCAAATCATGTTTACAACGCTCTAGTATCCCTTCCATCTTCTGCCCTATTTTATTATCTTTTATATGCTCTAGCTTTAACCAATCTTGGAGAATTATCATATCCTTTTGATCTACCCATTTTTTATTCTTTATCATATCATCCAGCTCTTCCGATTCGTTATTGTTTATCTTATTATTTATCTCCTGCCTATTCCTTATTATATCCTCTATCTTATCCCTTTCCACTTTCAGATTCTTTAATATTTTTTCATAGCCCGTCATCATTGCCATTTTCTCATCAAAATTCAAACTAGTAAGAGCTTTCGTCTTTATTCCAGACGAGATAGATAGACCTATGGCCAAAATGGAGGCACCAAGAGCTATGAGACCAAGGCTTGTACTAACAGGAAGTAATAGTTTTACACTCGCTATTTCTATGGGTGGATCTCTTGGCAGAAAGATACACGTTAGAAACACCATCATGCATACTATACCTGATGCTTCCAGAACTCTACTTATTAGTATCCAGAATCTCTCATTCATTTTTCCTTTCACCTTATTACCTCCTATTTTTCTTGTCTCGTAAGCGTATTTTATTTTTAAATAGCGTTTGGCGTTTTCTTTCTATCTATTTATCTACTGCTAAAGGATATAAAATGTTCATAAAATCCCAGGGACAAAAAACACTACCGACTGGAGATTCGAATTCAATTAAAAATATCCCATAATCCGAATCAAGCATTTCTAAGAGCGTCTCCTCGTTTTCTAAGTAGAGATAGTATAGGGCAACAAATCTATGTACTCCGTCCAATATAAGTCTCTGTTTTACTGAGAGATCGCATATTTAAATAATACATATATTGTCTGTAATACCATTTTTAAGATTGTCTACAAGCTCTTTATCAATCCTATTACCCATTTGATTGTCTCCGAATCTTTCTGCTGCCTCTTTTACTGTCAGGTTAATACTATCAACGTCGTGCCATTCTACTAGTTTATTCGAACTATCTTTATACCATGGCAGTTTTGATGATGATAAATCTTCAAAATCCGAGGTATCGTTTATTTTTATCTTCCGAACGGTTCCGATACTCTTTAACTTTTCTATACGCTGTTGTTTTGAAGGCCACAGATGTTCATTGATTAAGTTTATACATCTGACATTCGGCCCGTCAAAAATTTTGCAATATTCCTCGATTGGTATGTCAGTGGTTATCATTTTTCACCTCTTTCGTCTCAACCCAAAAGCCATCCCTAACATGCTAACAATCGCAATGATAGCTCCGAACCCTGGTGTTTTTACATCAGCTTGTGATTGCACATTTGGATCGTTAGGAGCATAATCGTAGTCATCAGGCACTCCATCGCCATCGGAGTCTTTTACTTCTTGAGGCGTTGGAGTTGGCGTTACAACAGGTGTAGGTGTTTCTTCAGGAGTAGGGCTTGGCGTTACTTCTGGTGTTGGACTTGGTGTTGGAACCTGAGCCTTTGTAAACCTAATTACAAAAGTTTCACCAGCAACCGCTAATCCCCTAACTGTTCTTTTATCAGAGCTGGTTGAATTTCCTTTCAAATCTTCTACTGAGCTAATTTCCCAGCCCTCCGGAACAGTGAAGGATATTGCATCATTATCATCTAATCCTACCCTGCTATACGCATGCTCATTCTTATCTTCTAGATTCCACTCTGCCGCATATGTGCATGTAGTTGTAACATCCTCTCTCAGGTCAAGTGAACCATAACCTTCCTCTGAACTAACTTCACAATCAACATCTAGTATATTACCCCTGGTGCCATCAATGAAAGTATTTTCGTACTCTCCTTTTTCCTTTTCCGGCTCCTCAATTTCATGCTTGACGTAATATTCAATCTGCTTCAACGTAGTTGCATAGGCACCAGAGTGTGTTTTAGAATAATAAGTAGCGGAATAATCGACGAAATCCGCAGCGTCTTCTCCCGTCCTATGGACTGTACTTGTGGATTGAGTCTTTTCCATGCTTAGCATTACAGTATCAGTGTTGTATGTTACACCTGCACTCACTGTTGCCACCATACACAATACCAAAGCTATCACCAAAAACATGCAGCCAAATGCTTTTATTTTCATCATCTTTTCACCTGATCCTACTGTTCTTTTTAGCCTATATTTAAGCTTTCCGCTTTTTCTCTCTATTTTTGGTATGACGACATAGCAATTTGCTCGACTGAAAAAACAAACACCTGAGATCATCTACAACGCTTCTACACGCTCCATTATGCAAACGAAGTGGGAAAATACACTAGCGGTTACTGGATATTTTGTGGCTTCTTCCCTCTCTACGCCACAAAACACGAACTGCACTTCGAATCTATAGGGGGACGATACTAACGATTCTCCGCACTTCTATTTAAACCTCACGAACCTCTCCGGAGGCCCTGGAAGCTTCGGATGATGGACATATTCCAGCGCCGTCCCTTTTGCTTTGTTTATCTGCATCCACTCGATTAACTCTTTGAACGTGCCGCCTGCTAACCCGTCGGCAACCATCGCGTAGCCCTGCGCCGTCTCTTTCGTCTTCGCCGCGCCCTCTAAGAACCCTAACGGTCTTACCTCAGCAGCGTAATCAGACAATCGTGCCGTTAGTTCGTCCGCAATCTCCTTCCGTTTCGTCCAGCGCCCGGAAAGCAGGATCTCTTTCGGCTTTCTCACGGACACCGTCATCTCGGCAACCGCTTTCTCGATGCCTTCCATCATCGCCTCGAACGCGATCTCATTCTTCTCGTCTTTCCGGCTTACAAATGCGTCAGGGTCCATCTCGCCGGTAACCGAAACCACACCACCCTCGAAGGTGTCTTTCCGCTCCCAGTTATGGACAAGCTGCACCAGCTCGGCATCCACCGCGGAAAGCGTTAAATAGCCGATACCCGGGAAGTTCGTGCCGCCGATGCCGTCCACGATCCGTCCGCCTTCCACGCCGATGACCGAATTGTAGCCAAAGCCGACCTCCACGAGGATGAACGAAACATCCAAATACGGGATGCCAAACCGTCGCGATTGGTCATGCACGCCGAGCACCGCCACCGCCAACTTGTCCGCAGTGCCCATATCCAGCTTATTCAGCTTCCGGTAATACGGCACGGTCGGCAGTTGTACCACGCCCGGGATGAACATCACGGGGAACTGCTCGCGCTTCAGCCAGACCGAGAAATCGGTCATGTTCTTGTACAGGATCGCGCCGAAGATACCCTCCTCTATCCCTTTCAGTATCTCTTCCTTCGTGGTCAGCAGAATATAATTGTAATACCAGTCCTCGAAGATGCGTTCCGGGATCTCGTCGATCCGTGTGGGCTCAACGCCGTAACCCGACGGGCCGGCAATGAGATCTACGGGAAACGTTTCGCGGAGTGCATCGTTTATCTGCTCTGGATTGCTTGCTAAGTCAACATTATCCAGCGGGTTCTCGTAATACACCTTACCATCCTCAATCGCACAGATGTCCATACTCATTGTGCCAGGATCTATACCTACTGCTCGTGTCATACTTTATCACCTACCCGGATCAAATCAAATCCGATCCGTCGGTATACATCCTCAGTATTAGCATAAATAAGATGCAGGTTGTACGTGCGGAATCATGCTTACGCTACACCCTAATTTCATTCCCTAACTCGTAGAGCAACATTTATAATAGAGTATCCCACAACGTACAGTTACGAAGGTGTTCAAAAATGCGCGTTACGATTTCTGCTCCTGCACGGCTCCATTTAGGCGATTTAGACCCGTTTGCGCTCGGTAGGTTCGGCTATGCGCCCGTTTTGGCTATAACGGAGCCGCGAACCGTTATTGAGGCTGAAGAATCTGCTGATGGCCTGGAAGTTGATGGCTTTGAAAAGGATGATGCCCAAATGTACGCTCAGCGCGTCCTGGATGCGTTCGACCTCAAAGGTGCTAAAGTTATCGTCAAGGCCACCGCTCCGCGAAACCAGGGGTTCGGGTCAACGACGCAACTCAGCCTCACCGTGGGGCGAGCGGTGACAAAGGCTTATGACCTCGACGTGCCGCTCCTCGAATTGGTGAAGGCGCTCAAACGCACCTCGACCGGAGGGATCTACCCGTTTCAGATGGGTGGCTTCGTCGTTGCCGGAGGCTTCCCCGTGAAACCTGGTGAGCGAATCTGGTTGAGAGAAGAGACACTGATTCCGCCGTTGATCTTTCGTGGAGACTTCCCCGAGGAATGGCGATTCGTCTTGGCGCGACCGTTAGTGGCGCCGAAGAGCCCAGATAAAGAATCGGAGGAGGTGGCTTTTGGCACCTTACGGGACAGAAAACCGCCGGCTGAACTCATTCACAAAGGCTACTTCGTACTCGCCGCGAAAATGTTACCCGCGCTGCTTGAACGAAACGCAGCGGCTTTTGGTAAAGCGCTCACCGAGCTTCAGATGACCGTCGGCCGTATTTATCAACCGGTACAGGAGCAACTATTCAATCCTGCATCGCAATGGCTCATACCGATACTGAACCGAAGCGGCGCCTTAGGTATCGGCCAGAGTTCGTGGGGGCCGACCGTCTACGCCTTCACTGATAGCCCTGAGGCTGCGCAGCGCATTGCGGATACGATCGAAGCCGAGGCACGGGGCAAGGCTGAGGTGACGCTCGTTGGGGCTGACAATGCCGGTGCACGAATCGAAACAGGTTGAGTTAAGGCTAAAGCGCCATCTTCATTGCCTGCAACTTCTTACGTATAGTCTCTTCTGCATTGAAACCTGGCCACCGAACATAATCTAAAACGGTACCGCGCGCACCGCGTAACTCAAGTATGTCAACCAGTTCCGCGTGCGTTCCACCAGCAGCGAGGCCGCTGGCGATGAGTGCGGCACCCTGAGCAGCTTCTTTGCTCTTCTCCGCATAGCCGTCCAGCTTTCTGATTGGGATGTCGTACCGCTCCAAACTCTTAACCAAGAGTGCATACAACTTTGGGACTCGTGTAAGACGCCCGGAGAGGATAATCTCCGTCGCAGTCTCTTCAAAAACGGTGAGTTCCATCGCAACCGCTTTGACAATCCCTTCCACGAGAGAGTTCCACGCTGTGGCAAGATTCTCCTCGTCGAGTCGTTTGACATACTCCTCTGGTGGAATAACGTCCCCCGCGGCATACGCGATACCGCCAAATCCAAGCTGCGCCTCCGTGAAGCTCCCTAACGTATGCGCTATTTCCAGGTCCATCGCGCCGATCGTGAGATAGCCCGGACCCGGAAAGATCGTGCCGCCGATACCGTCGATGAGCTTACCCGCCTCTATCGCCATGATCGCGTTGAACCCGAAGCCTAACTCCAGTACCACGACATTCGCATTCCGATAGTCACTACCGTGTCTGTTTGCATAGTCCCGGAGTGCGAGCGCGGCGATACAGGTCTTATCCGCCGTCCCCATGTCGACCTTGTTCCGCTTACGATGTAACGGTACCGTCGGGAGCTGAATGACGTTCGGGGTAAAGAAGACGTTTAAGTTAAGTTCCTTCTGCATCATGATGAACTGTCTGATAGCGATATCAACCTCCGTGTTCTTCGAGTGTCGCTTGCGCAAGCTTCAGATCGGTCAGGTCTGATATATGCGTCACGGGCAAGCCCATGGCCGACGGCCCGACAATCACGTCAGCGTCCGCTTCCTTCACCACGCTGAGTAGGCTCTCCGGGGATGTGGCCACGACAGCCGTAGGTACGGAAGCCTCGTAGACCGCAACGTTCGCTTGATCGTCAAGAACACAAAAATCGAAGCTGCTCGTACCGGGATCTATTCCTAACGCCTTCATACCCGTGACCTCCCTTTTTCTTCTTTCCACTTATCCGTTTCGAACTTTTTCATTCGTTTTGAGTTAGACATTGCACTCTCTCCTCTGCGGATATTCTTCGCATACCTATATCTTACTTTCGGAATTGTGGGGCTGTCAATGAGGTACCGGGCGTTTTCTCGAACGCGGAATAAAACTCAAGCTAACTGCGCTCTTCTGCAGGGCAACACGAGAACATCAAACAGGTTGCCAATCGAAACGTTTTTATACCTTGAGAACCAACGATAGAGACATAACCATGGCTTTTGGACCTTTGATAGGCGGGTGCCGTATGAGGCGGCGATTCGTGCTCGTTATCCTCGTCTTGATTCTCCTCGTACCACATACGCTGGCACTGCAGATGCTCTCCGGTGATAACATATCGGTGGATACACCGGTCGATGACGATGTGTTCGCAGCAGGCGATACCATAACGATTAACGCCCCCGTTGCAGGCGTCGTACTTGCAGGCGGCAATATTACGATCAATGCGCCGGTAAGCGGTGACGTTTTTGCCGCTGGCGGAACAATAGTAGCGAATTCAGATGTCGGCGGCAAGATTGTGGCTGCAGGTGGCGAAATCGATGTGAGCGGCAGTGCAACGAACGCGGTACTTGCCGGTGGTGTGGTCAATATCCACTCCGATACGGTTATTAGCAAGGATGCGGTCATATCCGGGGGTACGGTTACCAATGCCGGTACGGTCGCGGGCAACTTAACCGTGAGAGCCGAGCAGTTCCAGAATACAGGAACCGCAGGCCATGTAGATTATAAGAGAAGCGAGGGCCTGCAAGAGTTTACAGAACGGTTACAGCAACTCATGACCATCGTTTACATCCTTATGATTATTGGATTCCTTATACTCGGTCTCGTCCTGCTTAAGGTGTTCCCGGCGCAATTCCGCCGCGTGGAAGAGGAAGTGCGGAAGTCACCGTTGAGAGACACCGCTGTCGGTTTTGTGCTCATCATCGTATCGATCGTCGTGATATTCTTGCTTACAATAACCGTCATTGGCTTTCCCGTCGCTGCTGTTATGGCTATGCTCCTTATTGTAGCAGTGATGCTCTCCAGCCTCTTCGTCTCGTTCGCCCTCGGAAGAACGATTGTTAACCTGCTTAACGTCAAGACCAACGACATGCTCATTTTCATCCTCGGCTTCGTCATTCTCAGCCTGCTCTTCCAGATCCCCGTTGCCGGCTGGCTCATACGTATTGTAGCGGTCAGTCTCGGCTTCGGTGCGATTTTATACGCCGTGCATGAGAACTGGGAGCGCATAACGGGCACCAGCGCTTGAGTTGCTTGTGGAGTTCAGCTAAAGCGACCATATCAAAGAACGGAATCTTAAACGATACGTTCGAACCAAACGGGCTCAGAGAAGCTCAATGTAATCATCATTCAGGGCTTCAAGTGCACTTTTCTGTGAGTTCTCGTTTCGCACCGCAATCGCTATGTTATGCTTCCGTATCAGAGACCTTTGGATTACCGTACGTGGCACATTCACGCGATCGTCAACTTCTTACCTGCCAAACCATCTACGTTAGACGAAACCAACAGGAAGAAATAAGTCCGGACGTTAGTTACTTTGGTTGAGAGATCGTTTCTCCTTCTTATCCACGACAATCTCTTCTATCTTCGTGTACGGATAGTTGCCCGTTTCGTCCTTCTCTTCCGCTTTCACCATGTCCCAGACCGTCAGTAACGCCACAGCTAACCCATGAAGCGCGTCCATCTCCACACCAGTTTTCCCCACGGATTTCACCGATACCGAGGCTTTTATATCCTCTTCACCGACGGTAAATTCAACCTTTACGTTCGCGATATTTATCTGGTGACAGAGCGGAATGACCTCCGGCGTCTTCTTCACTGCTAAGATCGCTGCGAGTTCTGCACTCTCAAGCACATTCCCCTTCTTGGTAGTGCCGCTTTGTAATTTCTCGATCGTGCTCCGTCTCAGTTGTATCCTGCCAGACGCTGTCGCTACGCGTTCGACCTCGCCTTTCTGGCTTATATCGATCATGCCCGCGCTACGCCGCCGCTGCATTGTTCGTGTACCTCAATTCACTCACGGTGGTGGCCAGAAACCGAAATAGATCTCCAGCCCGATGATTGCCACACCAATAAACGCGCCGAGGAGCAGTATCATCTTCGGTGAGAATTTCACCGCGGATTCCTCAACATCGTAATAGCGCATCAATCCGGCGGAGGACATAAGCCCGCGCTCTTCTGCTCGGCCCCCTCCACCCTTCTTCTCCTCTTTCTTCGCTTTCCTCGCGCCCTTTCCTTTTACCATGACCACCCCTCACTTATTACTCTTACTTACCGTTACTCCTTTATGATTTTATACGCACTTTCGTGCCATTAACGTCAAGAACAGTCCCTTCTGCTTCCGGTTCACTCGCCTCCGTAGTAGTAGTGCAGAGTTCCACCTTCGTTGCCGTTGCGTTCTCTATGTCCTCGGTATCCCGCTGATTTAAATCCGCCGTGTAGATCGCCAGCGTACCCAGTGGTGCGTTTAACGCGATGCCCTTTTCGGACTTGTATCTCCTGACTGCTCGAACGATATCCGCGATGAGGTCACCTTCCGCCTCCGCGTCTCTATCAATCATTTCAGGTTCCACCACAGGCCAGTCCGCGTTGTGCACACTCCCGTCATTCTCGATGTAGTAATGCATCTCTTCGGCGAAGAACGGAGCGAACGGTGCAATCAGCTTAGAAAGAGTTTGTAACGTCACGTACAGTGCATATCTGGCAGATTCCTTTCCTTCATCGCCGGGCTGGCCGTACAACCGCGACTTGGCCAGTTCGATGTAATCATCGGCCAGCACGTTCCATGCGAACGTTCGTATATCCTTCATCGCTTCGTCGAACTTGTAGGTTTCCATCGAGTCCGTCACCGACCGAACGAGCTTGTTCAGCTTCGAGAGCAGCCATTTATCAACAACGCGGAGGTTTACCGCTGCGCCTTCTTCGCGTTCGTAATCCGCGAGGTGAAGCATCGCGAATCGTAGAATGCTCCAGAGCTTTTGCATGAATTTACTCGCTGCGACGATGTCCTTCCACCTGAATTGGACGTCCGAGCCCACGGCACCGCCAATTGCCGCCCACTGCCTGAATACGTCCGCGCCATGTTTTTGAATCACCGCATCGGGCGAAATGAAATTATTGCGCGATTTGCTCATCTTATAGCCGTCCTCGCCCAGGACCATGCCGTTTATCAGGATCGTGTCCCAGGGTTTGGATTGGGCAAGTGCGAGCGAGCGGAGAATAGTGTAAAAGGTCCAGGTTCGTATAATATCGTGCCCCTGCGGTCGGAGTGCAACGGGGAACGTAATTCCTGACTGTGCCCCTGCATTGAGGTCCCAGCCGGAGACCCAGAGCGCGCTGAGTGACGAGTCCATCCAGGTGTCCAGGACGTCTTCCTCACCTTTGAATTCCGTGCCGCCGCAGTTAGCACACGGCCCCTTCGGACTGGCGATCGAGGGATCCACAGGCAGATCATCTTCCGAGGCAACCTTCACGGTGCCGCATTTCAAGCAATACCAAACGGGGATCGGCACGCTGAAGATCCGCTGGCGCGAGATGCACCAGTCCCATTCCATTGAGTCAACCCAGTTCTTCAAGCGGATGGCGAAATGCTCCGGATACCACGCTATCTCCTCTGACGCTTTTATTATATCGTCATGCATCACGCGCACGAACCACTGCCGCGTGGAAATGATCTCGATCGGCGTTTTACAGCGCCAGCAAACACCCACGCTCTGTTGCAGCGGTTCTTGGTTCCTAAGCAGCCCTTGCGCATTTAAATCCTCAATAATCTTCTTTTTGCATTCCGTTACGCTGAGGCCCTCGTAACCCCGAGCCACAGCGGTCATCCGTCCACGCTCGTCTATCGATTCTATTAACGGTAAGTTATGCAATTTCCACCAGCGCACGTCCTGCCGGTCACCGAACGTACAGATCATCACCACGCCGGTGCCAAACGCAGGATCAACACTTTCATCTTCATAGACCGTCACGGCATGCTCGAAGATCGGAACGACCAGTTCTTTTCCCGCGATGTCCTTGTACCGCTCGTCGTCCGGGTGCACCGCTACGGCGACACAGCTCGCGAGCAGTTCCGGTCTCGTCGTTGCGATCTCGACATACTCGTTCTCGGTACCAGCCTTCTTAAAAAGGACGTAATTCAGCGAGGCGTCACGATCCTCGTATTCCACCTCAGCAAAGGCGATTGCGGTCTCGCAGCGGGGACACCAGTTCACCGGATACTCCTCTTGATAAATCAGCCCGTTATGATACATCTTTAAGAACGATAGCTGCGTAAATCGCTTGTAGCGGTCGTCCATCGTCACGAACTCCTTGCTCCAGTCAATGGACATGCCCAGCTTCTGCATCATACCCTTCATCTGCGCGATGTTCTCTCGCGTCAGTTGCTTGCACAGCTCTCGGAACTCATGCTTCTCGATCTGACGCTTGGAGAGCCCGTGCCGCTCCTCCACCTTCACCTCGGTCGGCAGTCCGTGACAGTCCCAGCCCTGCGGGAACATCACATTGTAACCGCGCATCCGCTTGTATCGTGCGATAAAATCGATATAACACCAGTTCAAGGCGTTACCGACGTGAAAATCGCCCGTAGGGTACGGTGGCGGCGTATCAATGATATACGGCGACTTAGCCGAGTCAGTATCAAAATAATAAAGTGAATCGTCCCAGTTCTCCAGCCATTTCTTCTCTACTATCTCTGGTTTGTATTTCTTTTCCATTTTCTTGCTCATGCACTCTTTGACTCCCCGGTATTACGTTAAGGTTACGTTATGTGCTTTTATTTTTAGTTCTTTTAAATATTAGCAATGCGTAGAATTTTAGAGCCGCAGTATGGAAGCGACTTTATAGGACGCGGGGAAAAAATCGACGAGCTTAAAGAAAAAATTGAAGACAGCGGTTTTGTCATTGTAACCGGAGATAGGGGCATCGGAAAGACAAACTTAACGCTCGTCGTTGAGGAAGCATTAAACGAGGAAAAAGCGGGTTTTTTGAAGAAAAAACCGTGCTATCACGTTAATGGTTCATTCTTCTATGAAGAGGTAAACAGGATTTTTGCGCCATCTAAAAGACTCACGGGAGTCTCAGGTTCAGTTTCAACCCTTATAGCAGGCGCAGGTGGAGGATTGAGTTGGAATCCGCGAGAGCCCTTTATTTTGGAATACATGGAGAAATCGAAGGATAAGATTGTGTTTGTGGAGAACGCCCATGAATTGAAGAAGGAGGATTTTGAAACTATTTTGGAGGCGACGCGCAGGAACGATCGCTTGCGGTTCGTTCTCGAAATTGCAACTCAGTATCTGCCCGATGTCACGATCAGGCCAGGTTCTTACGAAGTTGTTGAACTGTCGGAATTAAACGAGGACGCTATAGAGAAGATTGTGAGAAAGGAATGCCCGCATTTTTCAGATGCGATTGTGCACAGGATTGTCGCTCTTTCAAAGGGCTATCCGTACGTTGCGCGGTCGCTTGCCTATATCTGTGATAATAAAGATAGAGAAGAAGAGATTTCCCAATTTCTGAATACGTTAAGAGATGATGACATGGAACATAATCTCGATCGTATTCATAAAGAAGTTTTAGAGACGCTGAACGAAGATTCGCAGGAGGTTATAAAATCCTTGGCGATTGCTCCGGCAACGTTGACTCTGAATTTGATAGCTGCTTTTTGTGGTGACGATGTGGATCCTTCACTTACCGATCTTAGCGAACGAAGGATTCTTGTAACATCAGAAGAAAAAATCTACCGCTTCTATCATCCGCTTTTTAGAGAGTATTTGAGAAGCATACAACCATTAGCGCTCAAAACTAAACAGAGGATTTATAGTGAAGCACTAGAAAGGGTCAAAGATGAGCGTGATTCGGTTATTATCCTTTTTGAAGTTCTCGATGAACCTGTAATTTTTGAGAGCTTGCTAAAACAAACAGAGAATTACGAAGCCATTAATTCTGTCGGCATTCAGGCGTATACCTGGGGGAAAATAGAGCACGCATTCAGTGCATGGATGCACCTTTTCGAACTAACCAAAACTAAAGATAAAGCGTGGGAATCAATTGCAATGGGACACATCGGCATTGTTTATCAACTCAAAGGAGACCTTGACAGGGCATTGGAATATTATGGAAAGTCCCTAAAACTGGGCGAGGAGTTAGGCTGGAAAGAGGGCATGGCTTCCGTGTATGGAAACATAGGCGTTGTCTACCGAATCAAAGGAGACCTTGACAAGGCATTGGAATATTACGAAAAGTCTCTGAAACTCGAGGAGGAATTAGGCAGAAAAGAGGGCATAGCTTCCGATTATGGAAACATAGGCATTGTCTACCGAATCAAAGGAGACCTTGAGAAGGCATTGGAATATTTCGGGAAGTCTCTGAAATTTAACGAGGAATTAGGCAGAAAAGAGGGCATGGCTAGTCAATACGGAAACATAGGCACTGTCTATCAAATCAAAGGCGACCTTGAGAAGGCATTGGAATATTACGTGAAGTCTCTGAAACTGAACGAGGAATTAGGCAGAAGAGAGGGTATTGCTTCAGTGTATGGAAACATGGGCATTGTCTGTGGAATCAAAGGAGAACTCGACACGGCACTGGAATATTACGGTAAGGCATTGCAAATATTCAAGGGGATAGAGAGCAGAGAAGGAACTGCCCAGACGTTGATGCTCATTGGTGATGTCCTTATTCAGAAAGGTGATAAAGAACGGGCTTTGGATCATTACTTGGAAGCTCAGGATCTTGTGATTGGCTATGCTCACCCCCTTTTTGAAAAAATCAATAACCGGATTACTAAGTTATTGGAAAAAGAGTGAAACCCAAAAATGTTGAAAACTACGAGAACACAACAGGAATATAAGCAATGCATCGTCCTCAGGGAGGACTTGAAACTGTCGAAGGGCAAGGCCGCAGTGCAGGCCGCGCATGCCGCTATACTGAGCTACGAACGTGCACCATTGCCCGATCGACGCAACTGGAAAAATCAGGGCCAGAAGAAGGTCGCACTGAAAGTACCAAGTCTTGCGAAACTGTATGGAGTACGGGACGATGTGGAGAGGCTGGGCCTGCCGTGTGCAATTGTAGAGGATGCGGGCCTGACAGAAATACCGCCGGGAACGGTAACAGCGCTGGGAATAGGGCCTGCTCGTGCGGATGAGATTGATAAGGTGACGAAGGATCTGGAGTTATTTTGATTGAAGCGCACCAACCACCCCAAGAAAATGACGTTTGAAAAATCGACAGTTCACGGTGTAACCTTGTTTCGAGCTGTTGCACCTGAGGAAGGCCCGATAAAACTGTTCGTTGGCGGTCTGCACGGTGACGAAGGTGCGCATAACGCGCCGATTCTCGAGCGGCTTGCTCAGGAAACCGTAAAAGCAGGAGAAGCGATTATCGTGCCCAGCCTGGTAGAGAACAGCACATACATCGGCGTTTTAACTGACGAATACTATCAAAGCGAAGCTGGTATGCGCTTACTGCAACTCATCTTGGAGTACAACCCGAGCTTTTATTTCGAGCTGCATGCCTATGGCGAGCAGTCGTATGCACGATTAACCGATCCCGAGCGTGTGAAGCGGATCGGCGTACCGCAGTTCGTTGATATGGGTGATGGAGTCCTCATCGGGTCTATCTCGCCGATTCTGAGGCGGAAATTCGCGATGCACGATTTCTGCATGACTATCGAGATACCGAAATGGCGAAGCGAGCGCGAAGAGGTCAAAGAACAAGTACTGGAGATCTTGCGAATTGCACTGAAGCATACGGAAAGAGAGGCGTTGATGCGTGAATACCGGGTGCGCTACCCCGAGCAGGTCAAAAAGGCAGAGGAGTTGTTCTACAAGTACTACCGTCATCAGTTAAAGCCGTTTTAAAAGGCGGCTGGGGTAGCCCGACGGACGAACGAACGGACGGAGGGACGGACGATCACCGTAGCATATTCGCGGCTTCCTGTACCGCGCCCAGTTTGCCGATGATGGTCGCATAATCACCATCGAGGAGCAGGGTATCACCGTGTGCGATCAGTGATTTACCCCCTCGTCGAACCAATACGATCAGCGTATCCCTCGGTAGCACGATATCTTTAATCGCCTTTCCTATTACGCGCTTGTTAGACACTTCAACCTCGAGTATATCGCCTTCTTCAGTGACCTCGCACATGGTGAAGAGATCGGGGTGGCCCACCATACCGTCAAGCATCGTCGCCGTGGCGGTGATGGGGCTAATGGAGCGAATCCCGAGATCCATAAACGCCCGAAGGTTTTCTGGCTCGTTCACGCGTGCTACGAGTTTTTCACCCGTGAATCCGAATTTCGCCTTTGCTATCTGGCAGACCAGCAAATTGGTGTTATCCTGGTCTGTCGTTGCGACGAAGTATTTGGCGTGTTCGATCCCCGCCTTTTTGAGTATTGCAACATCTTCGGCATCACCGTGAATGGCTCGTATGCCCATGCTCAGCGCTTTCTTGCAGTTCTCTTCGTCGGTGTCGATGATAACAACGTTCTCGCCGCGGATGAGGAACCGATCCGCCAGAGCCCTGCCGACCCCGCCTCCGCCAACTATCAAGATTTCCATAGGTATTACTCCTGTTCGTTTTGCTATAAAGCTTGCGGAAACTCCCGTTACGAGTACCGTAATGATGATGGTAATAAACATCAAGCCGAGGAGACTGGTCGCTTCGGAATCAAAACCCAACGCGCTCAGCCGAATGGCAAAATAGACCGCCATCGAGGCGGGAACAACCCCCCGGGGCCCCATTGCCGAGATGAAAAGCTTTTCACCACGCTTCAGGTCTGAAGTCCGCGTAGATGCAAACACGGCCACTGGCCTTATGATAACGAGCAGCAAGACCGCCAAAAGTACCCCGTTGCGCCCAATTGCGCGAATGGCGTCGAAATCGATAATGGTAGCGAGCAGAATGAAGATGACCGAGAGTAAAATGATCGATAGATCTTCCTTAAAATGCTTTATCGACTCTTTATGCGGGATATCAGATGAGCCTATCAGTATGCCGAAGAGCGCCATTGCGAGCACACCCGATTGGTTTCCGATATTCTCGGCACTGACAAAGCCGGCCAAAAGGATCGATATGGTGAACAACCGGGCGTACTGCTCCGTAAGCAGTGGTATGTTACGTAATAGTATAATGAGAATAATCCCGCTGAGCGCACCGAAGAAAACGCCGTCCAAGAGCCGGATCAACAGGAATTCAAGGGCTTTGACGCCTGTGAAGGATGTGACAATCCACTCAAAGACGAGTGCAGCAAGTATCACACTTGCACCGTCGTTCAAGACCGCCTCCGCCTGAAGCGTGCTGGCCACTTTCGTATTCACCCGTATCTGCCGGATTATCGGCGTAATCACTGCGGGACCGGTTGCGGAAACGAACGCGCCAAACAGCAAGGCGATGTTAAACGGAATACTGAGCAGGGTGTAAGCAGCGACCGTAGTGAAGACCACGGTGATAATAACGCCAATTGTGACCAGATTCAAGATGCTGTGCTGCAGTTTCCGCAGTTGGCGGACATCAATGTCCAGACCGCCCTCAAAAACGATGATGGCAACGGCAACCCCGACGAGCAATTCGATACCGCTGCCAAACCTGCCGGGTTCTATCAGTCCGGTAACTTCGGGGCCCAAAATAATTCCCGCCAGTAACAAAAAGACAATGCTCGGGATTTTAATGACTCGTCCAAGCATGTGTGCAAAGATCCCTATGATCATTACCCCCACCAGGGATGTCAGCACGTATGTGGTGCTCATGTGCGTTCGCCCTCAAATGCTGGTTGGTGATTCAGCTTACGGTGAACTCGTGGCTAGGATATTAGTAGTGGACAGTTCGTAAATGTCCGGTCGAATACGTTCGCATAACATCGTATCGCCCTCACCGGCTCGTCCATCCGTCCGCATTGAGCACAAAATGGGCAGCTCGCGGCATAATAGTATTGATGAGATCACCACCAATTGGTAGTCGGCTTGAGTACTTAAAGGTAGTGCTGCATAACAAAGCAAAGAGTGAAAAATAAAAAAGAGGAATGCTATAACAGTAATGCTATAGCATTGTTAAGTCGTTTTCTACGTTAGAAGCGTAACGATCTTTTATTCCGTAACTACTTCCCCAAATCCAACTCTCCTCGATACCTTTGTTATGCGGACTTTCACTGCATCCCCTTTCTGGGTGTTGGGTACAAAAACCACAAAACCCTCTACTCGGGTAATACCGTCGCCTTCTCTACCTACGTCCTCTATCGTGACGTCGTAGGTCTCTCCAACATTTATAGGGGAACTGAAACCCCTTCTTTCTCCACTATATTCCATACCTTACAGGACCTCCTTTTATTCCTTCCTTCCTCGTTTTAGTTCGTGATACAACGAAAAATCGCTCCCTTTACAATAAAAGTCGCTTATTCCGCGCTACCACTTGAACAATACTGTAGTCTTTGTACATATAAATAAATAGACAGAAAGACGAGGGCTCAACACTAAAAATACGACGATTGTTGTAATCTATTCGCTATACGAAACGCCCTTCTCGCAGTCATCTTTCGTTTCCTATTCACGTCGGGCTTTTAGCACTATCGCTTCTTGTAAGCTTAACTTTGCGCACGAATCACAGGCAGGTGGCGTACCGAGAATGATCATCGCATCCCGTTATTTCAATTTCGCGAGCGATGCGTTGATAAACGCGGGGAGATCACCTGGCTGACGGCTCGAAATTAGATTGCCGTCCTCGACGACCTCATGATCGATGTATTCCGCGCCTGCGTTTTTGATATCCTGGATAATGGACTTCCAGCCCGTTATTTTACGCCCGGCGAGAACCTGCGCGGTGATAAGGAGCTGCGGCGCATGGCAGATGCTGAATACGGGCTTATTGCTTTCGACGAAGGCTTTGACGAAGTTTACCGCATCTGAATCAACGCGCAATTTATCAGGCGAATACCCGCCAGGGATCAAGAGTGCGTCGAACTCATCGACGGAGACGTCTTTGACTGCCCGGTCAATTTTAACGGGCGTTCCTGCTTTCTTACCGGTGACCGTTTGTCCTGCTTTTATGCCGATATGGATCAGATCGTGCCCTGCCTTTCTGAATGCTGCGGCGGGCTTCGTGTACTCCACATCCTCAAACAAATCGGTAATAAGTACCGCGATTTCACTCATTTTTATTTTTCCCTTAACCTCCCTTCCCGTGGCAATCAACCACAATTACTCATTCGCTCCGATTCTTATAAACTGTTTCCGTTTCGTTAACGATGTTACCAATAATTCCAAAAATCTCGATATCCCCTGCCAAATGCCACGAGTGTTGAGAATCCAGGTGATTATAAGAACATTTCTCGCAGCTTTGTAACGGCCAGCGTACCTTGAAACGTGTTGGTGACGATCGTTATTTTCCGCGTGCGTTGCGCCATTTCAAATCGCTCTTTATCGCGCGTCTGTAACAGATAGAGCACCTCTTCATAGGGGCCGATGAGCTTAACGTCCGGTTTGTCATGCAATTCCGTGAGAAGGGTGACGGAGCCATCCTTCTGAAATATGTAGCAATAGCATTCCGTTTCTGTTTGAATATTGAAGACAATGGGTGCTAACGCTCTGTAGAACGCGGTTTTAATCGATTTCGCAGGCCCTTCAAGCTCTTGCTTACCCTTTTCTTCCGCTTCGATGCCCAGTTGCTTGAGCAACGTATACATATAGCTTCACATTCGGTTGTATCTGTCAAGATAAGAAGGTTTTAGTACGCGAACATTCGCTAGCTGCCCTGCCCTACGTTACGAGATCCCGATTCAGAACGGTATTCGTTCGGCTTCTGATTCGCGCGTATTGATCTCCATTGTCCAGAACCACGCTTCGCCCTTATGCACTCTGAAGATAACCACTGCGTGATTTTCCGACATGCTTGCCGCGATGGCCTTGAGGAAGGGGCGCTCTTCAAACAACCGCTCTTTAAGTGCGCTATCATCGATAAAGTCCGCCACGCCGGACGCTCGCAGCATTTTACCGCATCCCGGTGCGTCTCCCGGATTATAAAAGCAGAGTTCCACCTTCGGATTGCTCTGTAACTGCTTGCAGATAGATTTTATCGTACCGGTATGGAAATAAAATCCGGTCTCATCCGCGAACCACATCCCGAACAGCCGTACGCGTGGCTGATCGCGTTCGACCGTTGCTATACTCGCCACTGGATTCTCGTTGGCAAACGTAATACAATCTCGTAGATTCATTTATGCTCACTAACGTTCTGATTAGTTCTTGCAGTCATTTAAAGGTTGAGGTCGTGGTAAACCAATTCACAGACAGGTAGTGCCCATGCCGCAATCGCCAGCCAGTATTGAAAAGGCAGATGATGAAGGTGATTTGCTGTATGGATCCTGAGTTCTCCGTACTGGTGATGCTGTAGCCGTATTTTTAGACGAGATGATCGGTATCGCAAAGGGGAGATGTGGTTTTCAGACGTGCACTGGCATGGGCGATTAATATTATAACTTTTTACTATATAAAGTTTTAAAAACCGGTGGGGTATGGAGATGAGGGGAGAATCACCCCACGCTTATTCCATAGCACGCTCTATGCAGTAGATTCGCACTATTGGTAGGGGTTTTGAGTTCGATTTTTTTGTAGTGGTTTTTCTTGTGTGTGCGCGTGCGGGGTGGTTAGTTGTATCGTTACCTTCTTCTTCTTCTCCTCCTTGTCTGTCGGTTTTCGGCGGGTTGGCGGCGCCCGGAACTCGGGCGAGGCCCTACGGGATCTTGTATTCCCTGGGACATCACACCTGTACGTTCTTTCGCTTTTCGCTCCCTAACCTAAAATCACGATTTGTCTTTTCCGTCCTATCCACACATCAGCACTACTTTTTCAGCGAGCGTGCCGTAACAGCCACAGGCTATCCAACTGTTCACCACCACGCCCCGCCCCGTTATGCCCCCATAGTGAGGATGAGGGGGAGGAGGAGCTTCGCCCAGAACCGCTTCTTCTTGTTCGTTATGAAGTTTCGTTTCGGAATCAGAGGGGAGTGGCCCATTGCGATGCTATTTATCTATTTATCTGCGATTCCCCGATTTACGAGCTACGCGCAGCTCATGCTATGATGTAATTCTTAGCTTTTTCATAGCCGCCGGTTTCTAAGAGCTGATTTATGTCTACGTTCCCGACGACCAGTTCCAACGTCCCTTTGTAGAATTTCGTGTTATAGTGAATTTTTTCGCGGGCGCCCGGGAGTTCGTTATAAATCGTTCGTACGTCGTTTATGTCCTGCACGCCCTCGACCCGCAAGTGATGTATTGTTCCCAAACTGGTTCTTTGACTGCGCACGATTAGTTTTTTCATGTTTACGCCTTCACTATAGGTTCGCGCCATAAGTATATATAAGTTACGGTTCCGATCTAGTTTATTTGAATTTTGATTTGCTTTGTTTTGATTTGGTTCCTTCACGAGCAGCGTCTTCCGTAGCCGTTTTTAGTCTTATCAGTTTCGAGCTCTCCAGATTTCGGGATTGATTCCTGATTCAGCCCTCCCTTTTTCCACGTAATCGTTGTCTGCGATCCAAACCAGAGGCCAGAAGCCCGATCCACCCGGTTCGGCTATCGCTCAGATACACAGTCTATCTCTTTCTTCTTTCTCTTACTGATCGATGATTAATATATCATCTAACGGTCGCTTGGGCACGTGGTGTACGCCGTCACTGTCACGCCAGTACTCGATATTCCCGGACGGCCCGACGGTCTCGATGACAACGGTTTCTTTTGGCTTGCCAAGCGCGATGACAAGAAGGATCTCAAAGCGGCGCGGGATCTCGAGGTCTTTTCCGAGTCCGTACCGGTCGATCGACCCGATCATACACCCGCCTAAACCTCGTTCCGTGGCACCCAGGAGAATACTCTGCGCTGCTATGCCGTGGTCACAGCCGATAGCGTGTTTTGCGAGCTCTTTGTTCCAGAGGATAATGATATACGCCGATGGCCGCTCACCTTCCGACGGCCCCGGCCAGTCTTTGAGATACCCGGCCCACACGAGATGAGGAAAGATCAGCGCATTCTTTGCTGCATCGCAGGAGAGGATATACTTGAGCGGTTGCATATTGCCGCCCGATGCGGAGAGTCGTGCGAGGTCAACGAGCTCTCGCAAGGTCTGCAGGTCAATGGCAGCGTCCTGATAAAAGCGGCGATAGCTCCTATTCTTTCGGATTAAATCCTGTATCATACTTATAAAGAATCACCTCACTACACTAACTAACTAAAATAAGATAACGGTGCCATAGGTTAAGTAAGTTTCGCTCTTCTTTTTGTTTTGTTTCGATTTGATTTTTTTTGCGCTTTTTACACGACACGATTGAGTTCTCTTATCGGAGAGATCTTGCTGGAACAAATTCATCACGCCTTATTCCAAGCCCTCTCCGCCAATATCTACTACTCAGCTACTACTAATGCATTACTATAGTATACTATCATACACTACTCATCTACTCATAGATGGTTTTGCCGTTCCCAGCTCTCTCCGTGCTCCGCATTTTCTGTTAGTACTGCATTATAGTATACTACGACTATACTACTACTATATTTAAATGCATTAGTATACTATCTGGTTCTGGCCAAATCTGGCACCTACATACGCTAGCATCTAGAACCGTTCAGTAACAGGTACCAGCATTCATTCTGACGACTCTTCGAGACAGATTGCCATACAACCTGGGACCTAGCTAGACTGGTGAGTGCAGAGATGAGATGAGTAGGTTGAGACATACATGACATGGTTCACCAGCTCTCTTTTTAAAGGCACGTGGGATGGGATGTTGAGATACGTATACTAAATTTAGAAATCAAATTTAGAAATAAAATTTAGAAAAAAAAGGAAATAAAAAGGGCTTTCAAATCTATCGTGCTTTTTCTCCCGCGAATACTTTGTCGCAATCACTGCGGCTTCTATCGTATCGTATCGTCTAGAAAAAGAAGAGCGTGAGCGCGAGAGTGAGTGCGTGAGTGATGCAGACAGAGCCAGTAGGTTATTTTTTCGGTTTCACCTCTTACAATAACCCATCCTCCTGGAAACTATAATATCCTTTTTTCGCGACGATAATATGATCCAACACCGTAATCCCAAGAATTTTACCAGCTTCCGTTAACTGTTCATGAATCTTCAAATCGCTATTGCTCGGCTTAAGCTCTCCCGAAGGATGATTATGAGCGAGAATAACCGAAGCTGCTCGGTCAGTAATCACATCAGCGAATACCTCACGAGGATGCACCTGACTTTTATCCAGTAGTCCAACAGTAACAATCCTTTTCTCAATAACCTCGTTGGCACCGTTCAATGAAATGCAGACGAAATATTCCTGCTGTTTGTCGGTTATATCGCTGAGAAACGGTAGAACATCCTTCGCTTCGGTAATTTTCTTGGATTCTTTTATTATGTATCGCCGGGCTAATTCAAATCCCGCCAGGATCTGCGAAGCTTTCGCGATGCCAATACCTTCAACGTCCGAGAGTTCCTCGATGGACAAGTTTCCTTTCTTATTCGCAATCAATCTGGCTATCTTTGATGCGAGCGTCATGACATCCTTGCCCTTGGTGCCACTTCCCAGAATAATAGCGATGAGTTCAGGGTCAGATAGCGCTTCTGCACCCTTTTCTTTCAATTTTTCTCGTGGTCGAGAGAATTCCGGCAAGTCTTTAATCCGCTTCATTCCCTCAAGCCTTTAAGGCCCTCGTCTATTTCTTTTTGAGCTTCAGTGATAATTGCTAGTAACTCATCTGGTGTTCGCTTATCCGAGAAATCAGGAGCATTTTCGTTGGTCGCTTTCAAATCGTAGTTCTTATCTTTGATCTCATCGCGGGTTACATACCAGCTCCGCTCGCTGACTCGTTTCGGGTCGTCTGGGTCGAGCGCTAATCGTTCGAAGAAATCGTGAAAATCTGCGTAGGTCTGTGGATTACCTTTGTTCACCTTACGCGGCAGAAACTCGTCGGTAAGCGTCATATCGTAATACCAGACCCGTTCCGTCTGCTCACCTTTAGTGAAGAAGAGTAAATCGGTTTTCGAGCCCGAGCCGGCATTGACGAACACACCGGGCGGTAAGCTGATTACACACCAGAGATTGCACTCGTTCAGCAATTTCCGCTTGGTTTGTCGGTACGCTGCAGTTTTGGTGTGGAACATCACACCTTCGTCAATGACCATGCCGCACGTGCCGCCCTCGTCCAACGCGTCAATGATATGCTGCAGGAAGAGAATCTGCGCTTTACCTGACTTATAGGGAAATGCCGCCTGTGCATCTTTTCCTTCTTTACTCCCAAACGGAGGATTGGTCAGCACATAATCAAACTGACTTGGCGCGCCAGAAAAGAGGTCACCGTAGGTGACAGCACCGGTTAAGGTATTGCCATGCCAGATTCGGGGTAAATCAATCTCATGAAGCGTCATATTAGCAAGACAAATGGGAATCGCTTCGCTCGCATCCTCGCGACCCCAGAGGGTCTCAGTCTTCAAGTCGGCGATTTGGGTTGGCGTTGGCTGTTGCGTCATCATGGATTTATACGCCTCGATCAAGAAGCCGCCGGTTCCGCAGCAGGGGTCGTACGCGGTCTTTCCCAATTCAGGTTTAACCGTATTGACAATAACGCGAATAATTTCTCGTGGCGTAAAGAACTGACCACCATCGTTCTTCTTCTCGCCGAGGCTTGGCAATAATCCCTCAAACGCCTGTGAGATCGGGAACATGTGCTGGTCGCTGATTTGGGCTTCCGTCAACTCGTGCACTTTGTCAAGCGCATTCTGCAAATTGGTCTCACTGGCCAAAATCGTGTGTTCCTTGTTCCGGAAGATCTCTGAGATTACTTTTTGCTTGTTCGTCGCTCCCGGTCGCGCACCGAGTGCTTTCAAGTATGGGAAGAGCTCGTTGTTGACGAACGTGAGAAATGACCCGATCGCCTGTTCCGAAAGCTCGCGTCGTTTCCACCCGTGTAGTTGTTGCTCAACTGCTACCTGCTTAGGAACCAAGAGCTCAAACGGCGCAGCCCAATCCCGCCAGCGGTAGGGCGCATCAAGCGTGCTTTGAAATGGTGTACCAAGCGCTTCCGCTTTTTGTTCCTCTTTCTGCTCCAGTATATCCAAATAGCGAAGAAAGAACATCCAGGTCAATTCCGGCACGTACAGTCGCGCGCCCTTGGCTTTATCACGCCGGAGAATGTCGCAAATGGATTTTACCGCTTTATCCATTGCCGCTTGTGAATTGATAATTTTGTTGTTTCCGTTCTTCTTTCTGGTTCGTGCCATTCTTTCTTTTGTTTACCTATCTATGAATCTGCAAATTCAAAAACATCACGGAGGTATGCGCCCGGCAATGCTTTGATTGCTTCGAGTTGTCTGTTTACCATCCATTGCAATTTACTCATCGCTGATAGTTTACGTTCTATTTCCATGGCAACAGAAGTTTGTTGTTCAAGAGTGAGAGGAAGAGGAATCTTTGCTTCAGTTATATTTTCGAGATTCAAATTTGAAATAGTGCCTGTTACTTTTAATCCCACTAATGAACTGAAAAAAGCAGTGTTTTGACAGACAAAACAAGCATACTGAAGGTTAACAATATCTGGGTTTAAACGTAAAAAAGCAACAGCTTGATTACAATTAGCTGATGGGGCGTTATTAGGAATATATCCAATACGTCCCAATGTACCTGCTATAGTTATCAATAAATCGCCTGGTTGAAGTTTTGAGCGAGAAAGAAGATCATGTGTTTGTTCTGAAATATAAAAAGCTACTTTACTCAAATCTACAGCACCACCATTAACATCTTCTGCCCTCAAAAAGGGAATCCCTGAAGATACAAAGTTGTGGCCTAATGTTGTTGGTGTTGTACCTTTGCTAATTTTGGTGGAAATCTCGCCAAGCGTAGCCCACCGCCACCCCACCGGCAGTTTATCGCCTGCGTTGTAAGGAAATACTTCCCCTAAAACAGCTCCGTGCATGGCGCTGATTGCCTCTTTTTGACGCAGCGCCGCCTGCCGCATTTTCTCCACCTCTGCCATTTTATGCTCCAGTTCGGAGGCAATGGCAATCTGGTCGTCGATATTTAGAGGATAGCTAATGTCAATTTCCAATACTTTTGAGGGGTTTATCCGTTCTCTACTTTTTGTCGCAGCTTGTGCTTTCTTCATAGCGCTTTTTTGAAAACTAGGGCTCTTGAGAAGGTAAAATAAGAAATCTACAGTTACCTCAGAGGGTATTAGCGGTAAAAATTCTGAAGAGCTGAGCCCATAATTTGTTTCAAATCCATCAATTTTCCAAACTCGATTCTTTCTGGGATTCATTTTACAAAATATGACATCACCGGGCCTAACAATGTTTTTTGAACTCCCTATAGCCTTTGCTCTTAATATTTCAGGTTTTCCTGTTTCATCAAATGCGGGAACACTGTAAAGCGTAACGAGTGTTTCTCCTAATGTTACAGGCTCGATTGATTCTTCTCTGATCTTACAAATATCCATTAATTGGCCTTTTTCCCATCCTTCCGGCAATTTCTGTTTGGTAGTCATGCCAGCAGCCGCACCTTCGTTTCTTGAATAAGCTCTTGCGGCGGTCTATTGAGCCCTACCAACGCATCAAACCCCCCATGTGCCACGACTTCCGCCTCATCAAAGAGAGTGTGTGTTTCCAATTCATCGATACCGCCCCTCTCGAACTGCTTGGCAATGGACACCAGCACCTTGCACGTTCGTTCCGGTAATTCACGCAGCCAGCGTTTGTTCTTGTAGAAGAATGCGGCTGCACGTTCACTGCGTGATTTAGGCACTAACCCATAGCCCAGCTCTGCGAGCACATCATAGAGGTCGCATTTGCTCATACTCCAGTTCCCGTATCAAACGCACGGCACCTTCACCACCGGGCAAATTGAGAAGGAGCTTTTGACGGTCTCGCGGTGTCACCCATGTTTGACGCAACTCATCAATACTCGGTACTTCGTCCACCAGTTGTTCGGCTAACCGCTGTTTGTATTCTTCGACCGGCACGAGCACGTCTTTACCGTCTTCGTCGCAGAGAATAGAGCAGCCTTCACCCTCGATCTGCACGATAAACTGCTGCTCGCCAACGCGTATAATCTTTCGTTTCGGTCGTTCTTCTCCGTATGGGGGTTTAGGACTTTCAACGCCTTCGGCCGGCTCTGTTGGTTGAGAAGGTCGTGCGCGGCTGATGAATTCCTCACCGAAGAGCCGACTGACGTTGGTGAAATCGTACATTCGGAACATTGCCTTTGAGCCGCGCGGCTCGCCGGGCCGTGTCCCACGACCTGTCATCTGATAGAAGCTGATCGGCGATTCCAGGTACCGGAAAAAGACCACGTTATTGAGATTGGGAATATCCACGCCCGTAGACAGCAGATCGACGGTTGCTGCGATGTAATGTGAATTCTTTGAGCCGCGGAAATCAGGGATTAATTTTTTGGCTGACGGTCGTAAGTCCGGATTACCCGTGCACTGGAACGTATACCATTCTCGGGGCGTTCGATTCGTCTCCTGACACCACTGCTCATACAAATTGTTCATCACCTGCGCCACCTGCAGTGAATGCGAATCGCGCGCACAGAAGATGATCGTTTTCTGATGCGGCCCGCCGGTTTCCAGTAAGAGTTGGAATAAATCCTCACACATCGCATGGACTCGATCGTCCAGCATCAATTTCACTTCATAATCTTTGGCGTTGTACCGTTCCTCGATATCCTCCGGATTGACCGCGCTGCCGGTAAAGGGGTCAATTGCGGAACGCTGCTCAACATCCTCACGCGTTATTTCGCGTTTATCCAGATCAACCGAGCGGCGAATGACCTCGCACGATGCAAGGTAGCCGTCTTCCTGCCCCGAACCCATAGGATACTCGTACACCGGCTCGCCCAAATACTCGATATTGTGCGCGGTTATTTCCTCGTCCTGTTTCCGCCCATCAGAGTCTTTCTTACCGCCGACAACAATCCGTGGCGTAGCGGTAAGCCCTATTTGAACTGTGTCAGGATTATCGGTAAGAATAACGCTCCATTTGCCCCACGCACTGCGGTGGCATTCATCAATGATGATGTGACTGAAATAGTTCCTCGGATAGTTCTCTTTCCAGAACACGGGCGCGTCATCTTCATCAGTAACATTGAGCGTCTGGTACGTGGCAACGAGAATCCGGGCGTTCCTCTGGGGATCCTGCGTGGTCACAATCTGCGCATTATCGCCAAACACCGCGTGGAGCTTTGCCATGCCCTGCGTACGCAACTCATCGCGGTCACAGACAAAGAGCGCACGTCTCAACATGCCCGCTTGAGCGAGCTTATGCAGCAGTTGCACGGCAATAATCGTCTTTCCTGTGCCTGTAGCCAACGATAACAACACTTTATTGTCGCCTTTTATGATCTTTTCTAAGGTCGCACGAATCGCCGCATCCTGAAAATAGTAACGAGCGGCCTCGCCGCCATGATACGGCATAAACAATACTTTTGCATTCTCAGATTCGAGTTTGATATTCTTTAAAGATTCATACCGCTCTTTAAGCTCCTCTGGCTTAGGAAAAGCATCTAAGGTTAACGTGTCGCGGATTTGTCCCGTATCCTCCGCGTACTCTGCGTAAAGATGGCCATTCGACGAAAAGGCAAAGGGCACATGGAATCGCTTCATGTAATCTTTTGCCTGCTGGAGGCCCAGAGACGGTAGTTTATCCTCAGCTTTCGCTTCAAGAACCGCAACAGGATAAGGCGGTTTTCCTTCAACGATGGGAATGCACAGGAGATAATCGGTTCTACCCTTACGTTTTCGGGGCCTGCCATCAATAATGTCTGAACCACCAGGGGTTCGTTCCTCGCGAATCAATGCATCCATCCAGCCTCGCTCATGCAGTGCGGGATTGATCAGGTCGGTTCTGGTTTGTTTTTCATTGCGTGGCATTTTAGAACTGATTCCTTTATAGCATAAAGGAATTAAGACAAAACACCTATATACAGCTTTCGGCCCCTTCCCTTATGGAATACAAACAGTCACCGCCCCCGCGGCACGAGCACTTCAGCTCTCTCGTGCCCTTTAATAAGAAGCGCGATAGCCCCTGCCAACGCATCCGGCCCGTCATCATGCGCAGCTAACGAACGTAGATGAGCTGCTCAACTCGATAAGGAGCAAGCGGATGTCCTGGTTCCACGAGGTTACGAATTGGAGCTGCCCGTTCGTGAAATAGGGTTCAAGGGCTTCGATACCTGAATCTAGGCAATTTTAAAGTCATATTCAACCCTTTCACTGATCGTTTCCTCCCTTCTTTATCTTTTCGAAAAGGCGGGTTCACGTATTGCTTTCTATGTGTGGTGAAAAGTGTTGACTTTTTATTCTCAAACCAGCCTGTACACCTATCGATTCGTTGCCACTTCAAACAAGTGCCGCGTCTATCTCTTCCCTCCTGAAATCACATTGTCGAAATGATGTGTCTTCTTGCGAACACCGTATATGAAGGACAGGAAAGAGCTACCACGTATAAATAACCTAAACTCGAAAGGGTAAAAAGAAAAAGAAAAAAAGAGGATGTACACTAAGAGAGATATCTCTTAGATTGAATTCGCATAGCTCCCCTTTTTACTCACTCCTTGGCTTTTGCAACCAGTGTGATTTCTAGCGACGATACGTTCGCCTTATCTCCACCTTCTCCCGTTAGTACCTCGGTTCCTATTTTTATGTCCTTCACTTCTACGCCCTGCATGAACTTATTCCGTACTACC
>DATKXZ010000021.1:0-2531 GCA_035528755.1 Desulfobacteria bacterium
GGCTGCTCTTGCCGCTGCCGCTGATACCCGTGATCACCACCAGCTTGTCGCGCGGGATCTCAAGATCGATGTGCTTAAGGTTGTGCTCCGCGGCGCCCTTGATGATGATCTTGTCGAAAGCCATCCTTCCCTCTCCGGTGCGTGAACCTGAAATGATGTCCGATACCAGCGAGGATTTCAATAGGGGAACTGAAAGCATGAGTTAGAGAATCGAGACTTTGGTTTTTCTAGTCAATTAGAAGGATGCCCGTTTCAGCTTGTTGCCGATCAGGATACTATTGAATTAAAATGCTCAAAATAGCTGCTGTGGTTGGATTTGATTTTCTATCGTGCTCAGTTCGTGTAGGAGTTTTGGAGCCATGCCACATTCGCGCCTTGAATTGGAAAGCCTTTCACGCGACTATCGGCCTGGCATAACGAGCCACGTGGGTGGCTTTATGGCCGAAGCTGTTTCTGTTTGTTTGGACAGTCAACAACATAAAAACCGTGTTACTCTCTCTGTGAAAGGTGCTTTCAACGGCGAATATCTTATATATTTTGGTGTAGTAACTTCCCATTTACAGCGTTCTCATGGTGATGCGGAAGTTGCTACGGAATATGGGGCTTATGGCATATCGATTCTATTAATCGACGCAAACACTGAATTTACAGTGATAGAAAGATCAAGGAAAGGAACTAGATTTGATTACTGGCTTGGAAGGAATAGTCCATCTGGTATTAACTACCAAGAGAAACTTCGACGCTTCCAAGATAAATCAAGGCTCGAGGCTTCTGGGATCCGTAAAGGTACGGATGGTGATGTTAATTCACGGATGAGAACCAAGCTAGCTCAAATAGCGCGTTCGGATGATTCACTACCTGCATATGTTATCGTTGTCGAGTTCGGTTCCCCGAAAGCGAGGGTGGTTGAACAATGATAACTAACGATAGCCATCATCGCGCCATGGAGTATGCAGATAAGGCGGATCAAGCGAGAAGGGATGGTAACTTTGAGCAGGCAAAGTCGCTGTATTTGAAATCATTTACCCTTGAGAGCAACGCTGCTTTAGAGCTTCAGAATCATACAGACATTGAACCCACTCGCTCCGTTTTATTTAGAAGTGCAGCATCGCTTGCAATTGAATGCGAGAAGTTATGTGAAGCCGAAAGAATGATCGCTTTAGGATTATCTGGGTTCCCCCCAAATGAGATTGCGGAGGAGCTTAGAGACCTTCTTGACAGGGTTACCTTCGAGCGGCACATGCGATTAAAAGGTATTAAGCTTGATCCGAACGAATTACAATTATCTTTATGGGGAGCCGCGATCGCCCCTGGTATTGCCCAAAGCCGAGAGTTTAGAGAACGAATTGAAAAAATTGAAACCCTCTCATTCCGAACATTAGAAAGAAAACTCGAACGACCATTCCGAGAGGCTGGTCGGCCAGTGAAAGAAGTTTCCGAAATATTTGATGTTTATATATCCGTTCCCCGAGCAGCTAGTTTTGCTGTAACTATCCGTTTAGCTGGTAATCAGCAGTACCTTCCAGGGCTTGATCTTGGTGAAGATGTAGTATTGGAAATACTTGACTGTCTTGACTTATTGAATAGGAGGCTTGACGAAGACCTCCAAAAACGCATTAATAACAAGGATTACTATGAGAACTTCGTGAGTATAGCAAAGCAGATAGCTCCAGATGGAAAAAGAATCTCCCATGTAGGATTGGTTCTTCAGCGAGGCGACAAAGAAAGAAAACTGAATTTTGAAAGAAAAAGCACAGATTGGATCTCACCCAAAAAAAAGGATGAGGAATCAGACAAAGAAAAGGTAGAAATCAAGGGTGCTCTTCGTTTTGCGGATGCGACAAAAAAACACACAGGAATAATTGAGCTTATAGATGATAAAAACGCCCGGCATAAGATCAAAGTGCCTTTGGGAATGATGGCCGATATCGTCAGGCCGCTATTTGATTACGATGTCATTGTAAAAGGAATCCGCGATAGGAAAAGAACTGTCCTTTTAGAAGACATTATTAAAGCAGAAGATGAGCAATAATCACTAAGTCGTTATCGAAATCACAGCGATATTTCTCACTTTCAAAATCAAGTATCATTGCAGCACGATGTCGACGCACTTCAAGCTAATATGCCAAGCCACGCGGAGAGGAATGCCAGCCTGATCGCAGACTGAAGTCTGCGTCACTCCAAGCGCGATAAATCGGGATAATCAACCGCATAGGAAGGATGGTAAACGGCGGCCCATAAAGGACCTCCCTACAAGGCGGGTGGCATCCGCAACAGTAGACAATCTTTACTTCATGCCGACTGACTTGTGGAAGTGGACGATCTTCCACTCCCCGTCGCGCTTCTCCAGAATCCACGTGCAGCGGACGGGCAGCTGAATTTGCTGCTCCCCGACCGTGGCCGCCAGGTCCCAGAGGCTGGTGGCCCAGGCCGTTTTCCCGTCGGGTAGGAGGTGAATCTTCAGGTCGGACTGGGTGATCTTCGTATCCGAGAATGCCTCGTTCTGGGCTTCCATCAGTGCGGCAAGCGCG
>DATKXZ010000022.1:0-16778 GCA_035528755.1 Desulfobacteria bacterium
AAAAACGCACCGAGGTTTGCTGGAAGAGTATATGAAAGATCCATTCCATTCACGTTTATCTGCTCAAATGTCGAGAAGTTTCCTGTTTCACTCGCCCACAGCTCACACCCGAAAAATGCATCCATTGTCCCAACAATTAGCTTACCCTGATATTCAGTCAGTCGCCACATATAGATGTTTGGTCTTCCAAAGCCATTTGGCTCAACGCACTCCCACGTAGTTCCATCGTTTGTCCTCCATAATTGTGCCGTCAACCCTTGAAAGTCAGCGGTTCCCACATACAGACTGCCATTGAATACAACAGCTGAAAGGGATACTGAGTTGGCATCGTCTCCCCATCCTGGGGAGTAGCCATATGGATCTCCTCTTCCAACAACACATTCCCACACGAAGGTTCCATCCTCATTTTCTGTTCCATTTGTTCTCCATATTTCAAGGCCAGTGGGATTTGCTATTTGTTCAAAGAGATCCCCTCCCTCAGTATTAGTGGAACGCCCAACTGCATATAAATATTCAATGTCTTCTCCATCATCGGGATCAAAGGGTATGAGTAGTGATCCACGAGTATAGTTTGTATTGTCAAATCCATCGTAATTTACCTGTGTCCATTTCGACCTGTTTCCCCCAGTACCAATAGCAGTAAAGTTTGTGAAGTCGTCAGGCCCATCATACCTAAATACATGGTCTCCATTTATTTGATCCTCTGCTTCTGCGTATAAACTCCCATTATAAACGGTCATACCTTTGATAATAGTTGCATTGCCTCCTGTGTTAAAAAATGGCAAATTAGCGCGTTTCCATGTAGTACCGTTAGTTACAAAGACTTCTGCAAGTGGCCCAGTTCCGGCCCATAACAATCCATTATGTTCAACCATGTTACGAGTACCAAATGCAAAAGAATTAGGGATAGACGTGAATCCTGCTTTGGCTTGCGTGCCATTTGGTCCGACGACTTCTTCCCACACATAGTTTCCACCGTCCATTGTTCCATTCGTTCGGTATACCTCACAGCCCTTTTCACCTGGCACACCTGAAAGATCGTTATTTAATGTTCCCACATAGAGGTATTCTGTTATTTCACCTGGGGGCGTGTAAGTAATCATGGACCACGCATAATCGTTGGTCAAATCGCCAAATCCTTCTTCACTTACCTGCTCCCACTGCCATAACGCTGCGCTTGCAGGCGTCGCTAAAGCAATCATCGAAATGATCGATATCGCCGTAATCAGTATCGTCATCTTCTTATTATCGCTTTTCATCTTTATTTTTAACCCCCTTATAGAAGCCATACGTGACACGGATACATAAAAGCCTTCCGCTTTTCGTAATTTCTTCTGCAAGCAACGCTGAATCCATCAAAAAATAAAAAACAAAATAGAAGAAGAGAAAAAATCACCGCCTCTTCTTCCTTCGTATTATGGTGCTCGTTGCGATGATGCTTAGCAATCCTACCAATGCGACGATTCCGAGTGGTGTGAGTGCTGGTAGTCGTTCTGCGGGTGTCGCAGGACCGCCCTGGTCAACGATTATTCCATTTGCAACGCCGTCGGCATCACCTGTTCCATTGTCTTGTAACCGTATGACTATTATGTTGTCACCGTCATTGCTCTCCAAGGGCACTTGATACCAGCCGGGCTGCCCGGTTGTCGAGCCATTACCGTTGGGACTGTATTTCCAGTACTCCGAATTTGCCGGCAAATTGTCTGGCAATGTAATGGTAATAATAGCTTCTTGGCCTGGTGATAACACCGTTATGTTAATGGAAAACACGCCATACGGGAAGTTGTAACCCTCTGTGGATCTGACGGCATCGGTACACTGGCAACGTCCGTGATGTTCGAGGGGTCTGAATCGAAGAAAATGGTTTCGCTACCGACCTCCGTCGTATGCTCTTGCGTGAACAGCGCATAAACACTATTTCCACCGCTTGTTCCTACTATCACGTCCATATCGCCGTCACCGTCTATGTCGCCCACTTCAATATCGTTAGGTACAGGCCCCGGCCCTAATTCATACATCCATACGACATCCCCTTCACCATCGCCGTTGCTATCTAATCCGTCAAATGCCCATATCCTGCAAAATGCAGAAGTTGAAGCTGCGATAACCTCGTTCTTGTAGTCCCTGTCCACATCACCAATAGCCAGGCCTTCACCCCAGTATTGCGAATACCAATTTATGCTGTAGTTCCACAGTTCGACAAGATTGGGATTGCCCGATTCGACCTTCAGCGCATAGAGTGTTTTCGGTGGTTCCGTCAATGCAGCTATTTCCAAATCAGTGGGATCATCATCCAGATCACCGAGTTCTATCTCAGCAACATCCGATCCGGTAGGGAAGGAATATTCAAGAGTTCCTGTATCGCCGTCATAAACAAATACGCTATTGGATCCGTAATCGCCTATAACGACCTCCGCCTCCATATCACCGTCAACATCGCCTATTTCCACTGATCTACCGCTGACCGTTGTATTGGGTGGCCACAGCTCGTTCCCCGTGCTATTGAACGCATAAAGGGTAGTTACATGGTATGATAGAGCAGCAATATCCAATTCACCGACTCCGTCAAGATTGCCAAGCGCAAGGTCCATGAAATTTTCACCTGAGAAATGCTTGGGCCAGCCCGTTAGGTCACTCCCGTTAGTCCCAGTCCCGTTGAACGCATATATGTCCCCTTCTTCATTATTACACGCCACGATGTCGTCTATAAGGTCACCATCCAGATCGCCGAGTTCGATGTCCTTTATCAATGAGGAATTCGTCTCGTAGAAGAACTTGACCGTGCCGTTATCCTCAAAGACGGTTATGCCTGGCTTGCTTTCGTTATCGTTATAGCCGCCTGCGACAACTTCGTTCTTTCCATCGCCGTCAACATCGCCAACCGCAATTGAGAAACCACTCACATTGGTATAGTTCCAGTACTCCGTGCCATTATTTCCATGGAGGGCAAAAACTGTACCTGAGGGTAGATAATCAATAAAGGCAACATTATCAATGCCGTTCAACGTCAGGTCACCAATTGCCACATCGGTTACATCCCCGTCGCTAGAGGTATTTACCCATCCCAAATCAGGTTCGGGGGGTAGTAATATTGCCTGCGTCGCAGGTATCATAGCACATACCGATGCTGCTAGTACTGCCGTTATAAGAATCGCCATCTTCTTATCGCTTTTCATTTCGAATTTTTTCACCTCGCTTATAAAGACGCATCAAAGGTGTATAAAAAAGTTTCGCTATTGCTCTCTTTTCGCTCTTCGCTACGGGGAGAACGTGGAAATCCTCGTGCAGTATTGAACCCCGGGAAAAAACAAAAAGAAAAAGAAAAAGAAAAGAAGAGGAAAAAATTACCTCCTCTTCCTTATCGTTAGGATCGTGCTCAGTGCGATAACGCTCAGCAGACCCACAAGTGCTGCGATTCCGAGCGGCGTGAGTGCCGGTACTTGTTCTGGAATGCACCAACCGGATGGATTTATTGTTACATTCTCAGGCCCTGTCATTTCAAAACAGTACGGTCCAGGCTCTGTTAACACTATTTTAAGCAGAAAATACGCCGTGAAGTTAGCAGGTATTGTTGCCGGATAAGTTATCGTGTTATCTACCCAAGGTAGTACACCGAAAATATCTGGATCGTTGCCGGTAGATGTAAAATTGAAGTCGCACATCTCACAGTTGTCGCGGAAACAAGAATAATTCCCGGGGGAGGGGTCATCGTATATTATAGTTGGTGGGGAACAATTCAATAAATCCGAGAAGTTTATGGGGGTTAGACTTCCATTAGATACAAACCAGTCCATATCTTTCCAGTGAACATTGAGCCACGTCCACCAATCAGGTTGCCCCTCAGGATTATAGAAGAAGGTCATATCGTCCGAACCAGCTAGATGCACTCCTTCATGAGAAGGACTGACCGTTATAGCAAAATTTCCTGTAATGGGGGCATCCGTAGGATTAGTTATTTCGATGAGCTTCCAATGCACCGTCTCTGAGGCGCTCGTCGGCATTACCAAAGCAAACATCGAACCAACCAGTATCGCCGTTAGCAGAATCGCTTTCTTCTTATCGCTTTTCATCATCTTTTCTTCTTTTACCTCCTTTTTTGTTTAATACATATGGTAACGAGCAAACTTTTTAGCGGGATCGTTAAATAACTTTCGGTTCTTACTAGGTTTGTGCTTACCTGGCAAAGGCTATACTTCTCGAATAAAAATGGATATCACCGGGTACCGACGCACTGGTACAAATAAACCCCAGGGGGGTTTTATTCTATCTTTTTAGGGCCGGCAACGTTGAAAGAAGGACAAAATCAAACCCGCTTCGCCTTCATCAGCTCTTTCTTACTCACGAAGACCGGCTCCCCTGTTTTCATGTCCATGCCCTCGATTCCATTTCCCGTTACACCGTTCTCCACGGTAATCCGTTTATCACCGATTGCCACCACATCGCCGTGCTGAAAGCCCGGCAGTCGTACCAAGAACGTCACCCGATAGATATCCCTGCCGTCCTTCCGACCGTACAATTTCTTACTTTCGAACAAGTTCCCGCCGAATTGCTTCACGACCGCTCGCGAGATCCTCCGGCCGTAGTCCGCACTGCTCACATAGATGTCCAGCCCCTCGTTCAGCAACTGCTCTCTCGACACGAAATCCGACTCACCTAAGGACGAATTCGCAATGGTCTCTGCTACAGCAAGTTCGTCATCGGTCGGAATCCGCCAATCAGCGCGTATCTGCACGATCGCCGCATAATAGCCGCCCGCGATCCTGCTGCAGCGTTCACAGATCGCTCGTTTCAAACTGATGACCGTATCCTCTGCTTCTTCAACTTCCACGCCCTTTATACGCGCTTTTACCGCCATATACACGCGTGCACTGCGTTTATTCTCTGCGAGCTCGACGCGCAATCCTGCGAATTCTACGGGTGTCTGCTGCCCGTACTTCTTCCGTATCGCCTTCCGTACCGCATCCTCGATCGCCGGCTCGATGCTCGTCTGATCCTTACCTTTGAAAAACCCACCGCAGTGCGGGCAGACGCTCAGACCCACCTCAAACCCCGAGGGCGCAAGTAACGTTATCCCCTGCCTGAAGCAGTCCTCACAGACGGAATCGAAGAACCCTTCGGTCTCTTTACCGCATTGGGGGCAGAATTTCGTCCATTTATCCCGCGGTCGCGCTACTTTCTGCTTGGTCATGGGTGGTTATGGTTAGTTAGGTACCGCCGCGAAGCCGTGTTCGCGGATGTGTGTGTGAATGCCTTAACAACATCATTAATACTATTAGACTCAGTACTGTTTATTTGTACTGTTTAGTTAAATCACTCGCGGTACATACAAGAAGAGCCATGGCTGAGGAAATAGATTACGCTGAAGTGGGACTGAAAGCAGGCTTGGAGATACACCAGCAGTTGGACACGCGCACCAAGCTCTTCTGCAAATGCCCTACCACGCTGAGGGACAAGAAGGACTCGACGTTCGACTTCAAACGGTATCTGAGAGCGTCGAAGAGCGAAATGGGCGAGGTAGACAAGGCTGCGCGTGAAGAGGCGAAATATACCCGAACGTTCCTGTACAAGGGCTACGACAGCACGTGCCTGGTGGAGAACGACGAGGAACCGCCGAACGAGTTGAACCAGGAGGCCGTTGACATTTCACTGGAAGTCGCGCTGCTTCTGAACATGAATCCGTTGGATGAGATTCAGACCATGCGTAAAATCGTCATCGACGGCTCGAACACCTGCGGATTCCAGCGTACCGCGCTGATTGCGACCGATGGCGCGCTCTCGACAGCCGAGGGCACCGTGCGCGTGGATTCGCTCTGCCTGGAGGAAGATGCAGCACAGAAGGTCGATACGGAACGCAGTGCCGTGGGCTATTCGCTGGATCGGCTGGGCATACCGCTCGTGGAAATCGGCACTGCACCGGATATAAAAACGCCGGAGCAGGCTGAGAACGTCGCTGAGCAGCTTGGTATGATATTGCGCTCCACCGGCAAGGTAAAACGAGGCTTGGGAACTATCCGGCAGGATATAAACATTTCTATCGCCGCAGGCGCTCGTGTGGAGATAAAAGGCGTTCAGAACCTGAGGCTGATCGGCGACATCGTGCGGAACGAGATCACACGGCAATTAAGACTTATCGAGCTCAAAGAGGAGCTGAATAAAAGAGGCGCGAAGGTGGAGTCTCGCATTGAAGATCTATCAGGCATATTCGAGGCTACTTCGTCACGCGTGATACAAAGAGCGGATAGAAACGTGTTTGGCGTCTGCCTGCGCGGGTTTGCGGGTATTCTCGGCATGGAAATCCAACCCGGGAGACGGTTCGGCACGGAACTATCTGATTTCGCCGCCAAGTACGGCGCGGGTCTGATGCACACCGACGAGTTTCCTGCGTACGGCATTACGGAGGCCGAAGTGGCGCAGTTGAGGAGCACTTTTGATGCCGCCGATAACGATTGTGTGGTGATCGTAGCGGCGAAACGCGCGCGTGCGGTGAAGGCGTTGAATGCCGTACTGCAAAGAGCTGAAGGTGCACTGCGAGCAATACCGGAAGAGACGAGGCGAGCGTTGCCCAACGGCTGCAGCGCTTATATGCGGCCCCTTCCCGGTGCCGCACGCATGTATCCGGAAACCGACGTGCCGCCGGTAGAAATAGCTGAAGGCCGACTTGCCCACATAAAGGACAATCTCCCCGAGACGTTCGAGCACCGGAAAGCGCGCTATACGGATACGTTCGGCTTACATGACGAACTCGCGGATAAAATCGCACGGAACGTCAACTTCGCGCTCTTCGAACGCATTATGGACTTATATGGAACCATCCCGGCAACGTTGGTTGTCCGGACGCTTACGGATACGCTCACTGAATTGATCCACGACGGGATCGATGTGGACGTCCTGGAAGATTACCAGTTCATTGACATCTTCAAGCACCTCTCTGCGAATGCGTTTGCCAAGGAGGCGGTACCTGAGATCGTGGAATTCCTGGCGAGCAAGCCGGAACTCAGCGTGGAGCAGGCAATAGCGGCACTGGGGCTGAGCACGAACGTTGCCGAGGTTGAAAAGGTCATAGAGGATATCGTACACGCAAAGAAGGATTTTATCAAGGAGAAGGGTGCACGCGCTGTGGGACCACTGATGGGCATCGTAATGCAGGAATTACGCGGTAAAGTAGACGGCAAAGTGATCAATAAACTCCTGACGGAGAAGGTGAACGAAGTGTTAGAACAGTAGTACCCAATATTCGTAGTAACGTAGAGAAGGTAAAGTAAGAGAAAGAAGGCACAAAAATGAACCCGAATACTAATACTTCTTCGAAGAGTAAGAAGGGCACGGTTGCTGTCTCGTGGACGGGCGGAAAGGATGGCTGCTTTGCGTGCTATAAAGCGATGTTAGCAGGGAATGAGGTCGCTTATCTGCTGAATTTCAGAGATATGAAGAAAACGGGATCCCATAATCTAAATCACGATCTGCTGTCTGCGCAATCAGAGGCGCTGGGGATTCCCATTCTTCAATTCGATTTTAGATCATATGAACAGGAAGTCAAGAACGCGATACGCACATTGAACGGCCGTGGCGCGGGAATAGACGGCGCGGTCTTCGGGCATATTGGAACGCACAGGAACTTAGTGGATCGGATTTGCCATGAGTTGGACATCGAGTTACTGTTACCGCTCTGGAACCACGATTCCGAATCGATCCTGAAAGAGTTCATCGACGCCGGATTTGAGGCGATTGTAATCAGCGCCAACGCTGATTTCTTAGGTGAAGAGTGGCTCGGACGGACGATTGATGCACAGTTAATACGTGATTTGCGCGATTTTAACAGTGGGCTGGATGTATGCGGCGAAAACGGTGAATTTCACACCTTTGTGATCGATGGCCCTCTCTTCAAACATCGGCTACGAATTATTAAGAGCGAACCGATAGTGAGAGCTGGAGCCTGGTTCCTGGATATTTCAAAACTCGAGGTTGACGCGGCATGACCGAGGAGCGAGAAGTCGCGAGCGAGGAGTTGTATAAGGGCAGGGTTGTGCAGTTACGGCTCGCTACCGTTTCTTTGCCGAACGGCAGTAGAAAAACGCGTGAAATCCTCGTCCATCCCGGTGCAGCTGCTATCGTTCCCCTGAGTGACGATAATACGATTATGTTAGTCGAGCAATATCGGGCGGCGGTGGGACGTGCAACGTTAGAAATACCCGCAGGCACGCTTGAAGAAGGCGAATCGCCCGAGGCATGCGCCCGGCGTGAACTTATCGAGGAAACGGGATTTCGCGCTTCTAACTGGACTACGCTGACCGCGTATTACCCCTCACCGGGGTATAGCAGCGAGATAATTCACGTCTTCAAAGCGAGCGGGCTGGAAAAGGTTTCTGACGCCGACGCGGAATTCCCACTACGACATATGCCGTTAACCGAGGTACAGGCGAAGATACGAACGGGCGAGATAATGGATAGTAAGACGATAATAGGGGTGTTACTGGCTCTATGAACTCGAATATGAACTCGAATATAAAGATTTGCATATTGCGGATAGAAGGTACGAACTGCGAATACGAGACGTTTCTTTCGTTTTCGCGGCTGGGCGCATCGGCAGAGATCGTGCACCTGAAGCAGTTGATCGGCGCGGTGAAGGAACGCGAGCGGCGGAGCCTTGCGGATTACGATGCGTTCGTTATTCCCGGCGGATTCTCGTCCGGCGATTATATACGGGCCGGCGCGATACTTGCTGCGCGGATAAACGGCGCATTGGGCGACGAAATCACGACGTTTATACGAGACGGAAAGCCCATGTTAGGCATCTGCAACGGCTTCCAGGTGCTGGTGGAGCTGGGGCTGCTGCCTGGCTTTGGCGCTCCTGGCAAGATTGGATTGCAGCAGGCCGCTTTGACGACGAACGATTCCGCGCGCTTTGAATGCCGGCCCACACTCATAAAGCATGAAAACAGAGGAAACTGCGTCTTTACGCAGGGTATCGAGAAGGGAAGCATCCTGAAGATCCCGAGCGCACATGCGGAGGGCAAGTTCTTCATTGACGAGCGAAAACGTGAGGAGTACCTGCAACGTCTGGAGGACAACGATCAGATCGTTTTCCGCTACGTTGATCCCGAGGGCGATTACGCCTCTTACCCCTGGAATCCTAACGGATCGCTCCGTAATATCGCGGGAATCTGCAACCCTGACGGCACGATATTAGGTTTAATGCCGCATCCGGAACGAGCGTTCTACAATTTCATGGACTCTGAATGGACGAGAGAGCCACGCGCGCGGCGAGCGGGTAAAGAGGAAGTAACCGCTGAAGGAGATGCGTACGGCGACGGTAAGAGGATATTTGAAGCCGTCTTGAATTACCTACGCAGCAGGTGAGCGAAGAAGTGAGTAAGGGTTTTTATGATACTAGCTCTTTTTAAGAAGCGAAAGAAGAAGGAGCGTGAGCAGAACTGGCAAAGAAAAGAGTGAAAGATAAGTGGAAAGCGAAAAAGTGGTACGCGGTATTAGCACCGAAGATGTTCGGCGATGTAAAAGCGGGCGATACGGTCTCGGACGATCCAGCCAAGTTACTCGGCAGAAGGGTGGAGATGACGGTGGATGAACTTACTGGCAGACTCATAAAGAATTCGAATATGAAATTATTGCTTGAAATTTATGAAGTTGACCATACCCAGGCTTATACCCGATTCATAGGGCATAAGATAGATGGCGATTATCTCCGCAGTTTAGCGCGGAAGAGGAGTTCTAAGGTCGACTCGAATATCGAGGTCGTGACAAAGGATGGCGAGACCATCCGTGTGAAGTCGTCCTGTTTCACCCTGAAGAAAGCGAGTGAATCGCAGATAAGAGAGATCCGGAAGATAATGGAGGACGTAATCAGGAATAGGGCGGCAAGCTTGGAGTTTAATAAATATCTGCAGGAGATAATACTCGGAAAACTGTCTTCGGACATCTATAAGGTTGCGAAGAAGATCTATCCCGTGCGGCGGGTGGAGATAGCGAAGACGGAACGAAGCCTCGCTCCCGTGTAGGTGGTGTCCGCGTTAAAACAAGATGAAGATAAAGTTTCTCGGCGGTTGCAACGAGGTAGGGCGTTCTGCGATGTTGGTGGATGATAAAATCATCATTGATTACGGAATGCGACCTTCAGATCCGCCTGAGGTACCTTTAAATACCGATCATATCTCTCCGAAGTCCGTGATTGTCTCTCATGCACATCTTGACCATTCCGGCATGGTTCCGAGTTTGATGAGCCATAGGAAGGCGCCGGAGGTTTATATGACCCCCGTGACGAGGGATTTAACCAAGCTTCTGGGGCGAGACACGATAAAGGTAGGGAAAGATCAGGGCTTCGTCTTCTTTGACGAAGAAGATATCCAGAAACTGGATGCGCATACGCGCACGGTCGGGTACGGCGAACGATGCCCCATGGACGGGTCTGACTATGAGTTCGAATTACATAATGCAGGCCATATACCTGGTAGCTCATCGATACATCTGGGAAAAAAGAGCGAGGATATCAGTCTGTTTTACACGGGCGACATTAAGACGGGTATGTCTCGCTTAATGAAGAGCGCTTCGCTCACGGACTTCCCGGCTGCGGACATCCTGGTTATAGAAAGCACGTATTACGGCCGTGACCATAAGAACAGGAAGGAGCTGGAGCGCGAGTTCGTAGACTCTATTCGAGAGACCTTGGATTCCGGTGGCAACGCCATTGTGCCGTGTTTCGCCGTGGGGAGGACGCAGGAGATCGTGATGGTTCTGCATTCGTACGGGCTGACACCCTATGTGGATGGCATGGGTCTCAGCGTCTTCAGTCTGTTTAAGAACCACCCTTCGTTCGTAAAGGACGCGAAGGCGCTGAACGATGCGTTTGCCGATGCGCAGTTTGTCAACTCGAAGCGGCGTAAGAAAGCCATCTCGGAACCTTCGGTAATCGTTACGACCGCGGGAATGCTGAATGGTGGCCCTGTGCTGTACTATCTGAAGCAGATACACGACGATCCACGGAGCAAAGTGCTGCTCACGGGCTACCAGATAGAGGGAACAAACGGGCGGAGATTGATAGAGAAGGGCTTTGTGGAGGCCGATGGACAGATCGTGAAGGTGAACGCGGGTGTCGAGTCCTACGACTTCTCAGCGCACGCGGGTGATTCAGAACTGAAGAAAATCGTATCACGATTCTGCAGAACCGGTACGGAAGTGGTATTTATGGTCCACGGTGACCAAACGGAAGATTTTGCAGCGTGGACGCGGGATAAATTCGGGTGCGAAGCGATAGCACCGAATAATGGTGAAGAGTTTATAATAGAATAAAACAGAAGGGAAGAAGAGATGCGCCGGTAGTGTAGACTGGCATCACATAGGCTTGCCAAGCCTATAACCCGGGTTCAAATCCCGGTCGGCGCATGCTTTAGCCTTTGAGTTGACTATTTGACAACGCTCTCCAGAGTGGTATCGATCACCGTATCGAAGAGTATCTTCGTATCCCAGCCCGCGCGCTCAAAGATATTCATGAAGCAAACACCGATGACCTTCGGCTTCTTCGCGCCTGATGACAGTGACTCGATCATCTGATTGACCGCCTCAGGTGCGCATCCGAACTTCGGCATCGCCAATCCACCGAGCACGACGATCACATCCGGGTTTTGCGGATCGCCCTTCTCATCCACAACGCTATAGCCGATCTTCGCGATTTCCTTGATCTTCCTCGCCTCCTTCGCATCTGCAACCGGCACGTATAGCATATCAAAACCTTTATCCCGCACGGTGTACGCGAGTAATTCAATAAAAGGCGTGCATACTGCGACCGATCCGGTGAAAACGACCTTGGCACCCTCTTTTATCTCGCCTATGCTCTCGCGAAACGCGCCCGTAAAACCTATTATCCCGCTTCTCTTTTCCATTCTTGTTTCCTCAACCTCCCCCATATTTACACTCTGCTCTGTAATGAAATTAATATAACGTATGGTTTTACTTTAACTACTTATAACGAAGATTCCATTTTCGCCTTCAACCAGGAAGGAGGGAGGGGAGAGCACAAGATGAAAGGAGGAGACATCCAAGGTAATAGTGGAAGCACAAGGACGATAGAAGTCTTTGACACGACGCTGCGAGACGGCGAGCAGACGCCCGGTATCTCGTTTACGACAGAGCAGAAGCGAACGATTGCGCGACAGTTGGACAAGCTGGGTGTGGACATTATAGAAGCGGGCTATCCGATCTCGTCGCGAGAGGAGCTGGAGATGGTGAAGCTTATCTGTAACGATGGGCTGTCAGCAAAGGTATGCGGATTGGCGCGCGTCTTAACACAGGATATCGACGCGTGTATCGATTGCAACGTTGATCTGATTCATATCTTTGTGCCTTCCTCCAAGATTCAGCGCGACCACACGACGAAGATGAGCGAGGAAGCGGTAAAAGAGCAGACCTATGCGATGACGAAGTACGTCAAGGAGCACGGGTTTTTGTGTATGTTCTCCGCGATGGATGCGACCCGTACAGGATTGGACTTTCTGGTTGACTTATTCAAAACGGCGGAGGAAGCGGGTGCGGACATCTTGAATGTGCCGGACACCGTGGGTGTGAGCGAGCCGTTCGCTATCTACGAGCTGGTCGGAGAGATCTATCGTGCCGTAAACGTGCCGATCAGCATACACTGCCATAACGATTTCGGACTGGCGGTAGCGAACAGTCTGGCAGCGGTGAAAGCCGGTGCGTCGGAAGTTCAGGTAGCCGTGAACGGGCTAGGCGAGCGAGCGGGCAATGCGGACCTCGTTGAGACCGTGATGAGCCTGAACGCGATCTACGAGTTTAAGACGAACATCAAGACGGAATATCTGTTCGAGACGGCGAAGCTGATCGAGCGGGTCTCCGGTGTGCAAATCCCTATAACCAAGCCTATTGTTGGTGAGAATGCGTTCTCTCACGAGTCCGGAATACACGCACACGGCGTAATCGAGAAGAGCGAGACGTTCGAGCCCGGGATAATGACGCCGGAGATGGTGGGGCATCGGAGACGAATCGTGCTCGGCAAACATACGGGAAAGCACTCGATCGTGAAGAAACTGTCGGAGATCGGGATGGTTTTACCGAAAGAGCAAATTGATGAGATCCTCGAACGCGTGAAGGAATTGAGTGCGAGCGGTAAGCGGGTCACTGATGACGACCTGTTCACCATTGCGGAAGTGGTAACGGGCGAAGTGGCACGGCACGAGCGTGTGGTAACCCTGAAGGAGCTATCGGTAATGACCGGGAACAACTTGATACCGACGGCGTCGCTGAGGGCGATCGTGCGCGGAAAGGAATGCACCAGTGCGCAGATGGGCGTAGGGCCTGTGGACGCGGCGTTAAAGGCGGTTCAGGAGATAATCGGCGATGAGATTGGCGGCGACATCGAGCTCAGGGATTTTAGGATCGAGGCGATTACCGGCGGCTCGAATGCACTTGCAGAGGTGATCGTGGGCGTGAGCCAGGGTGGGCGGACGGTAACGGCACGCGGTGCTCGGGACGACATCGTCATGGCGTCCGTAGAGGCTTATATCAGTGCGTTGAACCGGTTGTTGCAGAAGTAGCGGTAGGTATGGGATAGAAGAGGCGAAACACTCAAGTCCGCGACCAGTCACACTCGGACTAAAGTCCGAGCCATCCCTGTTGTTTTTGCTTTCCCCATCTTACCATTTTTATATACTTTTCACTCTAATCTAATCGCAGGAATCCAATCTGTGTATGTTTTTCCATTTGCATCCACGAACGAAGTGCACGTGATCCACCCTTTTGCAGTCAGTAATTCGGGTTGATGATGAATCTGCGGATAGGACCCTGTGCGGATGGTGTAATTGTACGTCTCACCTGCTATAAGCGTGAAATTGGTATCGAACGAACAATTGTGCCAATCTCCTACGTAACCATTCCAATGCGCTTCTGCTCCGCTCCACGAGGTGTTCCATATTTTGGCGTATTCGAGATGCCCGCCGGTGCCTGTAGATGGATAGAGGTAGATCCTACTCACGTTAACTGTATGCGTCATTGTTATCGTCCCAGTGTGGGTACCGGATATACTTGGGTAGGTACCTGGCTCTGTATCAAAATAGGAGATGTTGGAGAAGACCTTTATCGTTTGGGACGTTCGATTCATCGCACCTTCGTCATCCGTTAGGGTTAAGTTGACGGTATACATTCCCACTGAGGAATAACTATGTGTTACCACTTCTCCCGTTCCGTTTGTTCCGTCCCCGAACTCGAACTCATACGTGATGATAACTCCGTTGGGATCGTAACTTTCGGAAGCGTTGAACGTTACGGTTTCATTCACCACGGGATTCGGCGGCGAGCAGGAAAACGTCGCTATCGGCGGTTTGAGACAGACTTGGAGCGCTCTTGATGTCGTATTCGTTGCTCCTTCGTCATCGGTCACGGTCAAGTTAACGGTATAATTTCCTATGGAACTATAGGAATGCGTAACGCTTAAATCAGTTGTGTTGGTAACATCCTCATCGCCAAAGCTCCAGTTGTAGCTAACGAGGGTTCCATCCGAATCGTACGAAGCCGAAGCATTAAAGGTGACGGTTTCGTTTATCGCAGGATTCACCGGCAAATAACTAAATAATGCGACGGGTGGCTGATTTGCTGCTTCTATCATCAGAATTTCAGTAGCAGCAGAAGACCACGTTCCGTCATCATCCTGTACTTTGAAATAAATGGTGTGCGTTCCGACCGAAAGATCAGAAGCCGGTTTGGTGAAAGAGGAGGAAGTATTCAACACCCCATCATTGCTTGAAGACCAGTTATAAGCGACGACAGAACCGTCAAAATCAGTTCCATGACCGATAAATGATACGGTATCCTTACCCTGTTTTGCGGGGTTTGGCGTTATAGAGTCGATGATAGCTATCGGTGGTTGATTTTCAGCTTTAAGCCAACCATTTGGTTTTTCAAAGGGATAGTGATCTATCACCCCGCCTTCACTATAATAGTGTTCTGATTCCGGTGTTGGCGCTGCTGTTGGCGCTGCTGTTGGTGGTACTGTTGGTGCTGCTGTTGGTGGTGTCGGTGTCGGCCACGCGTCTTCAATATAATACGGTTCCGAGCCATTGCTTGGATTGCCCGTGCAGTTATGGTCGCTCCAGTAGTTCCCGCCTTCTATTGAGCCGTTGTCCCATTTATTACTGCCATCATCTATTGCTTGCCCTGTGTTATTTATCAAGTTGTTATGATAGACGAGATTATCATGCGATTCTTTAATTTCTATGCCTCTATAATTGTTTGAAATGTTATTGTCACATATCCGGTTATAATTCGCTTGATTTAATCTGATTGCACCATAGGTTTTATTGAGCGTGTTAGCAATCACGTAGTTGTGATTTGATGATCTGATATAGATACCGCCAAGACTCGCTATAGGAATCCCACCGACTTCATAGGTTGATACAATCGTATTGTTGATGATGGTATTGTAGTAGCAAGAACCCGTGATCTCAATGCCACCACCACCATCCTTGATTGTATTATTAGCGATGATATTGTTTTTTGAACCAGATAAAGCGATATTTGAGCGTCCTCCATTATAGGAGATATTATTATCAGAGATCGTATTGTTATCATTAGAGATGCTAACCCCAGGTTCATTATTAAAAATCACGTTATGAGAGATGATATTATCAGATGACCTAGCAGAAATCCCAGCGCCGTTGTTATCTGAGATTATATTTTGTGTGATGATGTTATGTCCTGCACGAAGTTCATAGCCGTTACAACCACACCAATAATCCGGTGAAGATACTCCATTGTAACTGTTTTTGAGGACATTATTGGATATATTAATACATTTAGAGCATTCAGTAGCTATAGCTGCATCAGATACACCGCTATTCTCTATCGTAAATCCGTTTATTGTGCAATTTATAGCGCAACTATCTCCTCCAAGTCCTCCAACTGTTACCACATCACCTGCATAACCATATCCATCAATGATTGTGGTGTTTCTGTCCTCTCCGAGAAGTGTTAGATTATTTTTGTCTAATGATAGATGCTCGATATATGTCCCACTATAAACAAAAATCGTATCGCTTTCGTTTGCTGCATTTATCGCATCTTGAATCTTCGTAAAGTCTGCGCCGCCACTGTCATCCACGTACCAAGTCTTTGCCGATGCCGTCCCGACAAACATACAAATCAACAAAAAACCGATACCAAGCAATAATAGTCCATGTTTTGTGTTCATATTCCAATCACTACCTTATTTCTTAGCTATATTCAGTGGTTCATCTATTTTAGTTATACATTCCAACATTTTTATCTTTAAATACTCTCCGTACAGCAGTACCGTCAATTCATTATTCAGATTCATTAGATTTCCCAATTTGTTTTCGATTTCATCTTGGGATAAATCTTCCGTAAAAAAGAAAATATCCAGTCCATTGGCATTAACAACATAGACCTCTTGACTAAGAATTTCAGAAGGAGTCATTTCAGATTTTAGAAATTTATCCTTTTTATCGGAATGAGCGTCACAATTGCGTAGAAGATAATTAAGCTCCAATACATGGATTTTTTGGTAATGTCCTAAATTTCGTGGCTTACCTTGAACATCAACAATTCCTTCCATGTCCAAATGTGATCTGTGATGCCTTCAGCCATGCACGGTGTTCTTTCTATGTTCTTCTCACCCTTCTTCGTTTTTATCGTCAACGCAGAATTAACCCTGATCAGGTTGTTGTAGCACTGATACACGTCTAAATGGTTGTCCAACATCTCTTTGCACTTGGAAAAGCACAAACTTCTCCTGACCAGCC